>NZ_JBHNWH010000004.1:0-279281 GCF_046720935.1 Winogradskyella sp. A3E31 | reverse complement strand
AAATATAAAACCCTTTTTTATTTCCTACAACTACAATCCAAAAAAAAATAAATTATTTTTTTTAAACCATAAACATTACCGGAAATGAACTACCATTAACAACCAAAAACCCGTCGCTAACGGGGCGCAAATATAAAACCGTTTTTAACTTCAAAACAAACTTTTTATGGAATTTATTTTTATAATTTTTTAAAGGTCTATTAAACAGTATTCTATAATCGAAAAAAGTTTAAGTATTGAACTGAGTGAAACAAACACCAGTCAACCTGATAATGCAAAAAAAGTGGCAAAAACTCTAAAGAAAGAAATTCCAGACCAATCCAAAGCGAACCGTAAAATCCCTAAACGGATAATTCGGCGCTGAAAAATAGTCGTAACCAGTAAAAGAAGAATTGAAGTGTTCTGCTTTTAAGAATATTCTTGTTTGTCTGACTTTAGCATTTATGAAAAAATCCAGTCGTGGGAAACCACCAAGCTTAGTTTCATTTTGGGTATAAAACTCTGCTAATAATGGGTCGTATCCATTCATATTATACTCAGTGAAATAGTTTAAGGTTACCCCTGTTTGCAGCTTTAGGGATTTTTTGAATAATTCATCCGAGAAATAAAGTGTATTCCTTGTTATAAGCGCAGGGACATTTAACACGTCTATATCACTGGTAACGTTTTGATACATTACCGTGTTATCTAAAGCAAATTTTCCAAATTTAAATTCCTTTTGCACTTTCAGCTTTAAATACTGGAGAGCGTCTTGATATTGAAAAGGCTTTGTTGTTTTTTCAATAGCACTAGGATCACTTACCCCAAAATAAGTGTAGTTGTCAATATTAGAAATGCTAAGCGTAGCATTTAAATATTTATCTGAAAGAATTCCGAAGGTAATTTCTTGAGTTCTTACATTTTCAAACTCATTTTGATTATCCCAGTTATAATTAACGTAATCGCTTTGATATAATAAATGATTAAAGTTTGGAAGCCTTGAGTTTATATTTAAACCGGCTAAAAGACTAAAATTTTCTGATAGGTCGTAGCTTAGTCTTGTGTTTAAAAAATTACCTTTTATCTCATCAGATAAGTTTGCTCCTATATCGCCTGATAAGATTACATCCCCAAATCTATTTTGGTAGCTTCCCTTAAAGCCTAAAAAATTGGTCTTTATCCTATTAGTAATTGTTTCATCTTCTAGAACAACAATGCTATTATACCCGTAGTTAATATCTGTATAATTTAATTTAAATGAAATATCTCCCAATGTTTTATTCTGAAATAAAACACCAAAGTCCATATAAAAATCTTCTAGGGTCACTTTATCATTGATGTTATTGGAAAACGAATCCCCAAAAAAGGTATTATTAACGTTGTCTTGATAAAACTGATAGTATTTATCCTGAAAACTCAGTGTATTTGTAATTGCAAGTTCTGTAGTTGAAAGCGTGTCCTTCTTTCGCACTAAATTGTAATGCTGATCTAAATAAAAGCGCTTGCCTTCTAGAATATTTTCAGAATTCTGAAGATTTGGATCAAAAACGGATCGGTCTAAAAAGTCCTCATTCCCAGTTCTAAAATTTTCAACATCAGAATCTGTAAGCCCGCCATTTTCTTGATTTAACAAATCTTGCATGGTAATATGTCCACGCATCTGGTAACGTCCATTCTTAGTTTTATAATTTGTTATAAACCTAAAATTGCCTGTACTTGTCAACACATCTTGATAATTACCCAATGAGCGCAGTCCTTTATAGGCAATAGACAGATTTAATTGCTTTGACGTATTCACCGTAAAAAAGGCATCTAATGTTTGTCCCTGCTCAAATGCAGTCTTATAATACAACTCCGTTAAGGGCGTCGGAACATGATAATAAAATATATCATCTGTTTCCATATAATTAAAGTGTCTTGCTCTAGCAGCAAATAATGGCACAATGTCATTAGAGGAATTCTCTAAACTTAGGCTATTATAGCTTTGACCTGTATTTGCAAAAGGCATTAAACCGAAAAGGTCTTTTCTTAAATAGTTGTACTTGTAGTGTTTTTTTATAGTTAATGTAGTGTCTACAAAAGTTGTATCCTTTGTTAAAGAGATGATTTGGTAGCCTGAGATTTTTGCCTTGCTCTGTGATTTAAAATTTGAATTTTGAGACTTAATACTATCACTCTCTTCATCAGTAAAGGTAGAATTATTAGATCTTTTATTTTCTTGACTAAAAGATGGCTGTGCTAAAAAAAACACGCTAAAAAGAACTATGAAATACCTCATCAATTGAAAAAAGATTGCTTTGTTTAAGAACGTCAAAAATAAACGTTTATTAACCCAATGGCAATAAAAAAAGCCCGACAATGTCGGGCTTTTATATTATATAAGTAAAATACTTCTATTGGTTTACACAGAAATCTGTAGATTCTTCAAAACCAGGAACAGTATCTAGCTGTCCACTACCTGAAGCATGAACAATATTACCGCAAGTCACTAAATAAGAACCTGAAGCTTGTCCATCCCCATAAGAATCAAAGATTGTAAATGTATAACAACCGTCTTCTAAAGTAACAGCTGTATTAAATGTATCACTACCTGAACCACATGGCGTAAGAGGTCCTTCTGAAGCTACAACAGCTCCTGTTGAATCTGTAATCTCCCATGATGTTTCACAACCCCATGCATCTGTAATGATTTGAACATTTAAGTCATTACAAGGAACGTTATCATCAACGATAGTAACTGTTCTGCTTGTATTAAACAAACCTTCACCAGCAACACCTACTGGTAAACCACTAGATGAAGACAATGTTAACACGATATCTACATCACCATCTATATCATCGTTATCAACTGGGGTAACTGTAAGACTTGCTGACGTTTCACCAGCAGGGATACTCAAACTTGCACCAGGAGATAGGGTATATCTCGACGCTGCTGCCGATCCAGAAACATCAAAGTTAACGGTAACTGCAGAAGATTGTGGCTCACTTAATAGTGCTGTAATAGTAACACTTTCTCCACCATTCTCTACTAAGGAAGCACTGGAGCTTGAACTTAGTTGAACAAATGCATCACCAGAATAGACAACTAAGTCTTCTTCACAGCTTTGGAATAAAACCACTGTGACGCATAAAGTAAATAATTTAAATAAGTTTTTCATAATCATTTTTTTTAGTATCCAGGATTTTGCTGTTCAGCAATTCCAGGGTTTCCGTTAATTTCTATTACAGGGATTGGTAACGTAAATCTAAAGTCTGTAGATGGTAAAGTACATGGAGCACTATTAACACCACAATCTATAGGATCTCTATCTATACCTTTATTTGCTGCTGCTCCCAATCTCTTAAGATCTTTGTAACGATGACCTTCAAAACTTAATTCGATACGTCTTTCATCTAAAACACCCGCAAAAGCTTCAGCTTGTGAGCCATATACAGGAAGCATTTGAGCTGAACCAAACCTAGCATCTCTTAATTGCTTAATTAAGTTAGCTGCTCCTACTAAATTGTTCTGAGCTGCTCTAGCTTCTGCTGCAATCAATAACATTTCTGATGATCTAAATACCTTAAGATCATTCATCAATGGTTTACCTTCTGAACCTGGATATTTTTGAATAACCAAAATATCTGTGTTTACAGGGTCAGGTGATGTGTCATAATCTGGATTGATTACTGACGTTGGAGCAACGTTAACATCGTAACGAATATCAGCTGGATCCATTAAGTTGAAAAGACCTCTGTCCATTTCAAAATAAGGCGACCCTGCTAAAGTTGCAGTTACGAACGCAAAACGAGCACCAGCCCATCCCCCTGCATTAACAGATCCTGTAGCACCTTGACCGTCATAAGGATCATTAACCGTTCTTTGTAGATTCCATATAACCTCAGAGGTATCGTTATCTAAGAACATATCAGCATATTCAGTTCTATCAGCTAATGGGTAACTAGATAATAAGCCCATTGCTAAACTTTCAGCAGTAGGATAATCCCCTTTTTCCATAGCGATTCTAGCTCTCATAGCTCTAATTGCATCTTTTGAGATAAAGAATGGGTCAGAGTTAACATTAGACAAGCTATTTGCCATGTCTATATCAGACTCAATGAAATCCCATATCTCACCGGTTGTGTTTCTTCTTGGTTGAATTCCAAGACCAGGCACAAAATCAATTAATGGTTGTGCTAAAGCATCGTTGTTTCTAGCATCAGGACTAAAATACAATAGCATTTCCATATTAGCATAAGCTCTAATAAAATAAGTTTCTGCTAATATATTGTTATAATCTGCTTGATCTGCTGCATCTACTTCTACACTAGCTGCAGCTTCTAAAAGTACTGTAGCCCTATTGTTAACTCTAAAGTTTCTCACCCAAAAATTTTGAGCAGCAACACTACCTGCATTTAGGTTAAAGTTATAAAGAGCTAATCCTTGTCCACCACTATCAAAACCAATTGTGACTTCATCACAAAAATTAGATGCAAATGCGATTTCTGGTGTTAAATCCAGTTCATTGTACACCGCAAGAACACCAGACCTTAAATCATCAATTGACTGGAATGCACCTGACGCATCTAAACGACCTGGTTGGCGAATGTCTATAGCGTCATTACAGCCCATTAAAAGAGCTAATAACCCTACGAATATTATTTTATTTATTTTTTTCATAATTTTTTTTTTTAAATACCTAATTCTAAACCGAAAGAGATTGTACGAGGTGTTGGGAATGATCTTGAGCCAGCTCTAGAATCAGCATCCCATCCTCTCCATTCTGAAAATGTGAATAAGTTCTCACCGTTTACAAATAATCTTAAGTTAGTCAATCCTGACCCCTCTAATTGAGTAGGTGTAAATGCATATCCAAAAGACGCAAAACGCAATCTTACAAAATCAGCGCTACGTAAGAAACGTGTAGAACCAAAGTTTAAGTTGTTAGCGTTAGGAGATGGTATATCAGTGATATCCCCTGGCTGTGTCCATTCTCTAAGAACATCAGTAGAGTGTCTAAATTGACCTATGTTCTGTTGATTTATCAAAGACGCATAATCATTATCAAAACGATCAACACCGATAACATAGTTCCACTGCGTTGTTAAGAAAAACCCTTTATAATCAATGTTAAGATTTAAACTACCACTCCAGTCAGGGTAAATATTTTTATCTAACCATACACGATCAGTGTCAGCACTTGGGTTTTCAGTTAAGTTACCATCTGCTGTCTTATACAATAAATTACCTGTTGCTGGATTAACACCTGCGTACTCAATAGTAAAGATTTCAAATAACTTTCCACCGTTTCTACCTAAGCCGATAATCTCTCCATCTTCATTTGGCAATTCATCTAATTCTGTCTCGTTGTAGTTACCAACAACACCTAAAGTAACATTTAATCCACCTTCTGATGTAGAACGAACGATGTCGTAAGTGACGTCAAAATCTATACCTCTGTTAAACAATAGTCCAGTATTTGCTGGTTGTGCAGTAAATCCAGTTACAGCTGATAACGGTGTGTTTTGGAATAAATCAGAAGTTTCTCTTTCATACACATCAAAACTACCTCTAAGTCTATTGTTCCAAAGTCCAAAATCAAGACCAATGTTTGCAGACGTAATAGTTTCCCATCTTAAATCTCTGTTACCAATTTGCGCTAAGGCTAACGAATTAGCATTACCATAACCAGCTTGAGATGTAAACAAGTCTAAATATCTATCTGGTGCAGAGAATAAACCTCCACCAACAATATCTTGGTTACCAGCAGTACCATAAGATGCTCTCAGTTTTAAGTTATTAAACACCGAACCATCCATAAATGCTTCGTTAGAAATATTCCAACGACCAGATACAGAATAAAATGTTGCCCAACGATTAGATCCAGAGAACCTATAAGACGCATCTCTACGAACTGTTGCACCAAAACCATATCTTTCATCATAATCATAATTCATCGATCCAAAGTATGAGAATAAACCTGCGTTTAAAATATTTGCGCTTGCTGTATCAATAAACAAACCGTTTGCTGTACCAATCAACGCATCACCATCACCTGGGAAGAATTGAGAAGGCACTAAACCGTTAGAGAAGTAACCGAAGTTTCTAAAGTGTGCTTTGAAGTACTCTGTATATAACCCTAAGTCAACAGAATGCTTACCAAATGTTTTAGCAGCATTTAATGATGTGACTTGGTTATATGAAAATGCTCTGTTACTAATTTGCTGTTGGAAACCAGAAGTTGGGTTTTCAGCACCACCAAATAAAATAGCATTAAAAGATGTTGGTCCCTCTGCTCTTGTTAAAAACTCAGCTTGGTAATCACCACCCATAACCATTCTTGCAGTTAACCAATCTGTGATTGCATAACTAAAATCAGCACTACCTACTATTTTTACCTCTTCTTCAAAACGAGTATAGGTTCTTAATCTATCTAATAAGAAAAGAGGAGTATTAGTAAATGACAATGGTGATAAAAGATCAGCACCAGTTGTATAATCATCAGCAGTAATATATGGCACTGATTGTAACGCACCTAATACATAGTTACGGTTAATTGCACCAGAACCAATACTGTTTGGCTCATTTGACTTAGAATAGTTAATCGTTAAGTTTGTTGAATAATTAAATTTCTCATTTTCAGATTTACCTGCAACGTTTGAACGAATGTTAAAACGTTTCAAATCACTCTGCTGAAGAATACCTTCAGTATCAGAATATCCAAAAGAGGTAAACTGAGTAGTTTTTTCTCCACCACTACTTAAATTCACAGTATGGTTTTGAGAAATACCTG
Organism: Winogradskyella sp. A3E31; assembly: GCF_046720935.1. Lineage (NCBI taxonomy): Bacteria > Pseudomonadati > Bacteroidota > Flavobacteriia > Flavobacteriales > Flavobacteriaceae > Winogradskyella > Winogradskyella sp. A3E31. The sequence goes on along the minus strand of NZ_JBHNWH010000004.1, from coordinate 272,529 downwards.
TTCTAAAGAAAAAGTCCGTCCAGTCAAAATTTGGAGCTGCAGCAATTTGTGCATCTGTTAGTGGAGAACCATTCCCAGGGTTAAAAACACCTGAACTGTTTCCTGCACCAGCACCATTACCTCTGTCTCTTTCGTATCTTAATTGCTCTTGAGCTGTCATTGGATCATAGTCAGTATCCTGTAAGGTACTGTAAGACATAAATCCATTGTAAGAAATCTTTAATTCTTGACCATAAGATCCACCTCTAGTTTTAATAACAATAACACCATTTGCACCCCTGTTACCATAAATTGCAGTTGCACCCGCATCTTTAAGCACATCGATAGATAAGATATCCTGAGGATTTAATGATCTAAAGTTATCTTCATCAACTGGCGTACCATCAATAATGAATAACGGTTCAGTATTACCACCAATAGAAGCAACACCACGCAATTGAACTGTTGAGTTACCTCCAGGTTGACCACTACTAGTTACAATGTTAAGACCTGGAACTTGACCAGCTAATGTCTGAACAAAACTTGCATTTGGCCTATTTTCAATAGTTTCTGAAGATACCCTAACCTGAGACACGTTTGATCTTGTCTTAGTCTGAGTGGTATAACCAGTAACAACTACTTCATCTAGCGCAGCAGCATCTTCCACCATTGCTAAATTAATTGTAGAGCTACTTGTAACAGCCTGTTCTACAGTTTTAAATCCAAGGTATGAGAAAACCAATACATCCCCTGTGTTTGCTTTTAAGGAATAATTTCCGTCAAAGTCTGTTTGCGCACCTCTAGTGGTACCCTTAACAATTACATTTACGCCCGGTAATGGCAAACCGTCTGAAGCGGCCGTAACTGTTCCTGTAATGTCCCTTTCTTGTCCAAAAGAAAATTGCATTACAAACGCCATAAATAGCGTTAATAACCATGTTAACTTTAATTTCATAAAACAATTATTTGAGTTAGTCTTGCGCAAACATCTTAATAAAATATTAAATATCCAAGTGAATACTATAAAAATATGTTAAAGAAATAACTATAAAATCTACATCTTATTGATTTACTAGATTTACCATTGAGATGTATATAAATAAAGAGCTTGTTAATTGCCAATTAATCATTTTGCCCTATATTTCTAAATTTAAATATTATGAGTTTGTTAACCAAATTTTTTAACGGTTCTAAAGAATGTGGCACAGATGAAGCTGGCCGTGGTTGTTTAGCTGGACCAGTAACTGCTGCAGCGGTTATTTTACCTCTGCATTTTGACAACCTTAGACTTAATGACTCTAAGCAATTATCAGAAAATCGTAGGACAGAATTAAAACCCATTATAGAAACTGAAGCATTAACCTTCGGAGTACACCATATATATGAAGAAGAAATTGACACCATTAATATATTAAACGCCTCCATTAAAGCCATGCATCTTTCTATTACACAATTAAACCCTCAACCAGAATTTATAATTGTTGATGGCAATCGCTTTAAACCTTATAAGGATATTCCTCATCAAACTATTATAAAAGGAGATAGTAAATATTTAAGTATTGCCGCCGCATCCGTTTTAGCCAAGACCCATAGAGATGCTTATATGGAAAAAATCCATGAGGAGTTTCCCATGTATAACTGGAAACAAAACAAAGGCTACCCTACCAAAGAGCATAGAGCTGCGATTAAGAAATATGGCATTACAAAATATCATAGAAAATCTTTTCGCTTACTCCCAGAACAATACCGATTACAATTCTGAGTCTATTATATTTGTAAAAAAGAATTAGCCCATGAGACAATATATATTGTGTGCCCTTATTTTCACGTCAATATTTTCTTGTCAGAAAAACAACTCCTCAAAATTTACAGCTTCAGATTTTATTTTGGAAGAAGACCTTATTATTAAGGTAAACGCCTTCAATGATTTTTTAACTGTTGCCGAAACGGACGATGCATTTTCAAAATTTAATAATTCATCCGCTAAGAGCCTTACCAAACTATTAAGCCATTTTAAACCTAAAGAGGAGTTTTTAATAACATTTACGGAAGACTCTATTACCCCTATCTATAGTTTTATTACCAAACAAGATTCTACACTTCTTGTTCTGGATTCAGTTTCAAACGTACTTTCTATAACTCTAGGAAAAACCGGAATTAAAAAAACTATCATTGATACAGACACATTATACCATACTATAAAGAATGGTTATTTCTACGGAAGCAATAGCCAACAAAAAGTTGAGACTATTGAGCCTACAACATCCAGCAATGCATTAAAGTCATTATTAAAAACAACACATTCCGAAAAGACAGCTTCCTTCGTTTTTAAGAACACAGCTAAAGTGGCTTCCAACTTTTATTTAAATCATCTGGGTAATGACGACACTAAAATTACTAACTATACGGCATTAGATTTTGAATTTGATAACAACTCAATGCGGTACAACGGTATTACTGAAGCGGATTCTAGTTTCGTCCTAAACGTCTTTAATGAAAGTAATCCGCAACCTTTACAAACAGCCAAAATTGCTCCTTCAGATTCAAAAGGATTTGTCAGTGTTTCCTTCGATGATTTTAAAAGATTTGATTTACAACTAAAAAAGCGGCTTAAAAAACCAATAGACAGCAGCGCCACTTTTCTGGATTACAGTAATGAAATCGGACTGATAGAAACTCCTCAAGGTGATGTCATTGCTGTTCATGCTTTAGATGTTGAACTTATAGCGGAAATCATAACTTTACAAACCTTTTCTGAAACCTACAGAGATTTTGACATTTATACCTTCAATCAAAAAGACACATTTCAATCTCGTTTTGAACCTTTCATAAGTTTGGATGAAGTTAACTATATAGTTAAGGTAGATGATTTCCTTTTGTTTTCTCAAAACTCTGATGTCCTAAAAGAAATCATCAGTGATCATCTCAACAATAAAACGCTCAGCACTTCTGAGCAATTTAAAGACATGTACACCTACCTTAGTGATGCCTCTTCTCTTTTTATTTACAAAAATGGAAAAGCTTTGAGTGATGCACTTGGTAAAGATTTTTCAGATTATGATACAAATGCAGTTCAGTTAGTTTATGATAATGACTTTGCACATATTAACGGTGTTGTAAAAAAATACACAAAGCGCCGACCTACTAATAGTGTCACAGAAGAATTTAATGTGTCGCTGCCAAACACTATTCTTCTGCCTCCCCAAACGGTGAAAAACCATATTACCAAAGGAAGCGATATTGTAGTGCAAGACATCAACAATATTCTTTACCAAATTTCTAGTAGCGGAAAAACACTTTGGAAAAAACAATTACACGGCCCTGTTCTTGGCAACATTGAACAAATAGACATGTACAAAAACGGAAGGCTACAACTAGCATTTGCAACACCAAACCGTGTGTATGTGTTGGATAGAAATGGTAACGACGTCGCTCCTTTTCCTCTAAAATTTAATGATAAAATTACTCAGCCACTTTCTGTTTTTGATTACGACAATAATCGCAACTACAGGTTGTTAGTAACACAAGACAAAGAGCTATTGATGTATTCAGCCAAAGGGGAATCAGTCAATGGCTTCGATTATTCTAAAACTGGCACCATCACTTCACAGCCAAAACATTTTAGAATCGGAAGAAAAGATTACATTGTATTTAGTGCCAAAAATAAATTGAAAGTTCTGAGTCGCCAAGGTGATATTCGAGTTAACGTTTCTGAAACTATAGACTTTTCAGATAATGAAATCTTTTTGTATGAGGATAGATTTACGACTACAAATAATTCAGGAAGCTTAGTGCAAGTGGACACTAGAGGGCGAGTCACTAAAGAAAACCTTTCACTTCAGCCCAATCATAAGATTTATACTACTAGTAAAACTTTAACCAGTTTTTCGGATAGTCGCTTAAGTATAAAAAGTAGGACTGTTGATCTTGATTTTGGAGATTACACGGCCCCAAAAATCTTCTATCTTAACGATAAAATCTACATCACAATTACAGACAAGCAAACAAAGCAGGTCTATCTATACGATAGTCAGGCGAAAGCAATCCCTAACTTCCCGGTCTATGGAGTTGAATCTGCCATACTCGAAAAACTAGATACTTCAAGAGGATTAGAATTGATTACTCAAAGTGACGACAAAAGCATTATTGTTTATAAATTGAATTAAATCAGTGTTGTAGAAAATTTTCATTTTTTGATTTCAATAGTTATCACTAACTTTAGACGGCTATTAATCATATACTTACAATGAAAACATCAATATCCCTCAAGCAAATAATACTAATTTTTAGTGTATTGCTTTTTGCTGCACCATTACTCAAAGCACAAACCAAAAAAATTAAACGTCCAAAAAGTAAGGTCGGCATTTCTAGCACCGATAATTTTGTTCAAGAGTCTTTTGACCTATATGATAAGGTTTACAAATATGATGGTTATGCATCGGCTGGGACATCTCTAGACGATGATGACATTGACGTTTTGGAAGATGCTTTAGACGAAATGACAGCGCTTAGTGATAATGCACCAAATATTTTGAGTGACTTAAACGGACAAGGAGCACTTAAACAGGCAAAGGCAACTTTACAAATTAACAAGGCGAAAAAAGCTCTAAATTATAGCATAAAAACAGCTAAGGAGTTGCTCCTTGGGCAACGTGAACACGAAAGCGATTCTGAAAGCGAAGATGAAACTGAAGATGATGAAACTACCGAAGCTGATGATGAAGACAACAATGAATCTGTAGGTGATACCAATTCCGAAGAAGTAACTGAAACTGTCCCTTCAAACGTTTCAGATGGATTGGAAGCTTATAGTAGATTCGACTTTGTCCCCGGAGATAAGTTGTTGTTTTTCGATGATTTTTCACAAGATTTCATAGGTGATTTACCAAGTCGCTGGAACACAAATGGTTCTGGAGGAATTGTAAAATTCAATAAAGTTGATGGTAATTGGTTAGAGCTAAAACCAGGCTATAGACTATTTGTAATTCCGGATATTAATAAGCTCCCCGAAGACTATACTATTGAGTTTGACGTACTTTCTTCTGGTCTTGCAAAAAATTTAGGAAACAGTGCACGGTTGTATATTTATTTAAGCGATACGGACAAATTCAGTGCTGGAGACAGTCATCATATTAAACTATCAATTCCATTTGGTCAGTATGCTCCTTACGATGTTACAGCCTACAACTTCTTTAACCGTAAAGCAGGTAGAATTAATAGTAGCCTAAAGGCAGATCTACGTGAAGAAGTAAAAAACAATCCACATATTTCTATTGCAGTGACAAAAGAACGGCTTCGCTTATGGGTAAATCAAGAAAAGTATATTGATATTCCTCGTATGGTTGAAGAACTAAATGTACTCAACTATATTAAGTTTCATATTTACGGGTTTAAGCCTGGAGAAGAACGAGTATTTATAAGAAATCTTAAAGTAGCCGAAGGCGGAGAGGATTTAAGGCGGAAATTATTGGCCGAAGGTAAAATTTCTACCAACGGAATTTTATTCGATTCTGGGTCTTCAAACATACAACCCCAATCTATGGGAATCATTCGTCAAATATCGCAGGTATTAATGCAAGATGGAAGCATGAAACTAAATATTATCGGTCATACCGATTCTGATGGCGCCGATGAGGCCAACCTTAAATTATCTAAAGACAGAGCTGTAGCTGTAAAAGATGCATTGGTCAGGGTTTATAATATTTCGGGAGAGCGATTAACAACTGAAGGTAAGGGCGAAAGTGAGCCTGTCGATGATAATAGCACTTCGGATGGGAAGTCTAAAAATAGACGTGTGGAATTTATAAAAATGTAGCAGTAACCAAACCTAAGTCCCTGAATCTGAAAACACCAAATTATTTTGGTGTTTTCTTTAGTTTTAAGCCCTACCTTTTGTAGTATTGCAGAACATAATTTTCTCTTATTTAAAAACAGTTCTAAAGCCTCATCAACGGTACAATTAATAAAATGATTAAACGTCAAAAAGCTTCAATAAAGCAACTCATTATTCATAAAGTTGGCAACAAATTCAACGACACCAAAAATAAATTTTCTGACGAGACCATTGATTTTGATGAAGCCACCTACAACCTTATTTTACCATACTTATTAAAGCCTTTTGTGAGTGTTGCGGAAACCTATCGTTTTCATCACCATTCTGATGTTAACCTCAATGAAATCAACACCTACAGTGATCAGATATTTGAAACTGAATCAGAATTTATTCCTGTTTCTAAACATATAGTTACCCACTTGTTTGAGCAAAGCAATTCCGCCCAAATTAAAACTGGTGATGTACTTGTTTGCCATTTTGAAAACATCCAATACGAAGATTATTTTACGGATGCCGTCGGCATATTTAAAATTGAAAATAAGACAGAATTTTTTCAGACATATCTTGAGGATAATAGCTACGATATTGCTGTACAAAAAGGCATACAAGCCAAAAAAGTGGATAAAGGCTGTTTGATTTTAAATACCTCGGACAGAGAAGGAAAAATTGTATTGAGTGTGGATAACAATTCGTACGACACGCAATACTGGATAAAGCATTTCTTAAATATTGCATATCCCGATGACAGTAATCAGCACACCAAAAATTACATTGAGCTGTGTAGAGAATTCTCAAAAGAAGTGCTACAAACCAATTTTGGGGGGCAAGAACAAAGCAATTTTTTAGCAAAAACAGTTGACTTTTTTAAAGAAAACGAAATTGTAAATATCGAAACCTTTAAAGAAGAAGTTTTTGAAGAAGAAGACCAGATTCAGCTCTTTGAAGATTATAAAAAATCCTATGAGAGCGACAATAAGGTTTTAATTAGAAATCAATTTGATGTTTCAGAGATTGCACTAAAGAAGCAAAAACAAAAGATTAAAACGGAAATTAAGCTCGATACTAACATCCAGATAAAATTAGATGTTGATGCACCAGATGCCTCTGCCGAATATTTAGAACGTGGCTATGATAATGACAAAAAAATGCATTTTTATAAGGTGTTTTTTAATGCGGAATCGTAATTCAGTTCAGCTTCAAACATTGTCTTAAAATGCTTTAATAACTTTTCCTTAACCTCAGCTTCATCAACTTTGTCAACGCCTAACTCAACATTTAAAGAGGTTACCGCTTTACCTCTAATACCGCAAGGAATAATATTATCAAAATAGCCTAAATCAGCATTGACGTTTAAAGCAAAACCATGCATGGTGACCCAACGACTGGCACGGACTCCCATCGCACAGATTTTACGCGCAAACGGAGTGCCAACATCTAACCAAACTCCTGTTTCACCAGGGCTGCGTTCGGTCTTTAAACCATACTCAGCCAAAGTGAGGATGATGACTTCTTCAAGAAAACGTAAGTACTTATGAATATCCGTGAAGAAATTATCTAAATCTAAAATGGGATAGCCCACAATCTGTCCTGGTCCGTGATAGGTTATATCTCCCCCACGATTGATCTTATAAAACGTTGCCCCTTTTTCAGTCAGTTGCTCTTCATTTAATAGAAGATTAGACATATCACCACTTTTTCCCAAGGTATACACATGAGGATGCTCTACAAATAGAAAATTATTATCAGTTTCTAGCCCAGCATCTTCCCTTCTATTCTTAATTTTTGTGTCTAGAATAGCTTTGAATAGCGTCTCCTGATAGTCCCAGGTTTCCTTAAAATCCTTTGTGCCTAAATCTTGAACCTTTACCGTTTTATTCATGCCGCAAAGATAGTAATTATCTATTCGGATTGTTTAAAATAACCAAGGCTGCTATGACGCCGGGCACCCAGCCACAAAGCCACAATAAAAAGACGATAAATATGGAGCCACAACCTTTATCTATAACAGCTAATGGCGGGCAAATAATGGAGAGAATAACTCTAAAAATACTCATGTATTGATTTGATTTGATTGATGTAACTATATGTCGAAAATAGGTGTCATTTGTTACAATTTGAAGGTTCTCTACACTTAATTTATAAAAAATTAAGTAGATTCGTTTTTGTGAAACAGATGATCCTTTTAGGTTTTCTTTGTGTTGCTAACTTCTGTAGTGCGCAATTTTCATTCTCGGGACAGATAAATCCTGAAGAATGGCAAAGCACCGTTTATTTATCCATTGTTGAAGATTTTAGAAAGCTAAATGGCGTCTATACCGAACAAATTATAGCAAAAACTACTGCAGACGAAGCGGGCTATTTTGAATTTAAAGGTAATTTTCTAAATCCCGACAATCGTATCTACCGCATCCATATCGATAATTGCGATGTATTTCAACAAGACATCAATCATTTTAATGGACACTGTCCTGATAGCCGTGAGCTGTTATTTATAGCCAACAATCAAGACACTTTAAAACTACCCTACTCTTTCGATAAACAAATTTTTTGTAACATCGATTCCACAAACCCCAACGCCAATGCCTTGGTAAAGATAGATTCTTTAAAGGCCGATATGCGCTTTGCTTACGGTGATTTAAGGACTGAAGCCAACAGAAAATTGAACAATAAAAAGTGGTTTAATACACTTCAAAATTTTGGAGATTCGCTTAACGAACCATTAGCCAATTTGTATGTCTATTCCTTTCTATCGGATCGCAGTAATGAGTTTCATAGTTATTATGTTGAGGATTTAAAGGATAATGACTATTATCAAAATCTTGAAACTAATCTAAATTCAAAATACCCAAATACGGCTTATACACTGCAATACAACAACGAACTTGCTGCAGATACCTATATGATTTCTACTACGGAAGAACCTGAGTCCAAGTTTAAGTACTATGCTTTAATTGCCTTACTTGTTTTTTCTTTAGGGCTTAACATTTGGGTCGCTGTGAAATATTATACCAACAAAAAGCAGAAAAAAGCACATCTCAAAGAACAGTTATCTAAACAAGAGCAGGTGGTTTTAGACCATTTGTTAGAAGATAAATCGAATAAAGACATAGCTGAAGCTCTATTTTTAAGTGTTAGTACCGTAAAATCACACACCAATAACATTTACAAAAAGTTAAACGTGCAATCTAGAGACGAAGCTAAATCTCTGTTTGTCAAATAGTTTTAAAATTCAACCGTGGTACTAGTACCAATTTCCAACCTTTGTTTTCCAGAATTTTGAATCATTTCGTTGAAGTTTGTTTCATTATTAATCATAAAAACTTTTTATCATGAAACGAACAGTAAACACATCGTTTTTTATTTTATTTATTGCTGGGCTATTAAGTATGGCCCCAACAAAATCCACAGTTGAAAATGCTGTAGCCATCCTAACTTTCGAATCGGAAGTTGTGGATTACGGCACTATTGAGCAACATGCTGACGGCACCAGAATCTTTACCTTTAAAAATGAAGGTGATGCGCCTTTGATTATCTCAAAGGTTAAAACAAGCTGTGGCTGTACCGTACCTAATTACTCAAAAGACCCTATTTTACCAGGGAATTCAGGAGAATTAGAGATTAAGTACGACACTAAGAAGCTTGGTGCCTTTACAAAAACAATTACTGTGCTCTCTAATGCAAAAGAAGGAGAGAAAACCCTAAAAATTAAGGGAACGGTTGTAGCTGCTAAATAAGACCATTCCTAATATAAAGGCTGTCAATACAATCAAAGTATGTCACCTTGAGCGCAGTCGAAAGGTCTTTATATATTTGCTTATTAAATAGGTTTCGACTGCGCTCAACCTGACATCAAATCTCGATTCTTTATATAATTAAAACTTCAACTACATTTACCATATCAAACCATTTGGTTCAACTCATATTTTATGAGATTCTTCATTTCATTCAGAATGACACTTTTCGAACAGTTTCTTTGTTTTATTGTTGCTATAAATAACGTAATTTTGCATTCTAATTTTAGAAATAGACCATGCAGCTTTCAGAACAAGAACTAGTACGACGCGAGAAGCTTGAAAAATTACGTAACCTCGGCATAAATCCCTATCCAGCGGATTTATTTGCTTTAGATCACACGTCTAAACAGATAAAATCTAATTACGAAGAAGGTAAAAAGGTCGTTATTGCGGGGAGGTTGATGTCTCGTCGTATCCAAGGGAAAGCTTCATTTGCTGAACTTCAGGATAGTGAAGGACGTATTCAAGTCTATTTTAACCGTGATGAAATCTGTCCTGGTGAAGACAAAACATTATACAACGAAGTCTATAAAAAGCTTCTAGATATTGGTGATTTTATTGGGATTGAAGGTGTATTATTTACAACACAAGTTGGTGAGAAAACCGTCATGGTAAAGGGTTTCACCCTTCTAAGTAAAGCATTAAAACCATTACCACAACCTCGAGTGGATGCTGATGGAAACGTTCATGATGCTTTTACTGATCCTGAGCAACGCTACAGACAGCGATATGCAGATTTGGTGGTCAATCCAAAAGTAAAAGAGGTTTTTGTAAAACGCACAAAGCTCTTTAATGCCATGCGTGATTTTTTTAATAATGCTGGTTATTTTGAAGTAGAGACACCAATTTTACAACCCATTCCTGGTGGTGCTGCAGCACGACCATTTGTTACGCACCATAACAGTTTAGATATTCCGCTTTACATGCGTATTGCCAATGAATTGTACTTAAAACGGTTAATCGTTGGTGGTTTTGACGGTGTTTATGAGTTTTCTAAAAACTTCAGAAATGAAGGTATGGACAGAACCCATAACCCTGAGTTTACCGCTATGGAAATCTATGTGGCTTACAAAGATTATAACTGGATGATGGAATTCTGCGAACGTCTTTTAGAGCATTGTGCTGTAGCTGTAAATGGGACAACTGAAGCGACTTTTGGAGAGCATCATGTAGATTTTAAAGCTCCATACAAACGCATTACAATGCGTGATTCTATTTTAGAATTTACAGGTTTTGATATCTATGGAAAATCTGAAGCTGAAATCAGACAAGCAGCTAAGGATATGAATATCGAAGTGGATGAGACGATGGGCAAAGGTAAACTCATCGATGAGATTTTTGGCGAAAAATGTGAAGGCAATTACATTCAGCCAACTTTTATTACAGACTACCCAAAAGAGATGAGTCCGTTGTGTAAAGAGCATCGTGAAAATCCAGAATTAACAGAACGTTTTGAACTGATGGTCTGCGGAAAAGAAATTGCCAATGCCTATTCGGAATTAAATGATCCTATCGATCAACGCGAGCGTTTTGAACATCAATTAAAATTGGCACAAAAAGGTGATGATGAAGCCACAGAATTTATAGATCATGATTTTTTACGCGCGTTAGAATATGGAATGCCTCCAACCTCTGGTATGGGAATTGGTATGGATCGACTCATCATGTTTTTAACCAATAATCAATCGATACAAGAGGTGTTGTTCTTCCCTCAAATGAGACCAGAACGTAAAAAAGTGGAAATGACTGAGGAAGAAAAAGCAGTGTTTTCAATTTTAAAAAGCAACTCACCTATTGATTTGACTGAACTTAAAAATCAATCTGGGTTAAGTAATAAAAAATGGGACAAAGCCATTAAAGGACTAACTAAAAATGGTGTGGCAAAAGTGAATAAAACTGAGGAAGGTTTATTTGTAGAAATAGTATAATCTACACAAAGTTTCAATATAAGCATCATAGACAAATTCCTATAGGTATTACTTTTTTTTTGAAAGTGCTGTGCGTTAAAGAAATACTAAAATCGTGTTTTTTAGGCTAGCCTCAACCATTATATCCTTATTTTCACAAGAATTTTTAAAAAAACCGACATATTTTGAAACACCTAACTATCCGACTACTGTTTGTAGTTACCGCATTTTTAGCGTTTTCTTGTTCTACAACCAAGAAAGCTAGCAAATCTAAATCTGGCGCTTCAGCCATGGCAAAACCGCCTTCTAAAAAACCTGGCAAGAATGATATTCAGCCTTATGACAAGGTTATAACTAAAGAGGCTAAAACTGATGAAGGACTTTTCGATGTCCATAAAATCGATGATAAATATTTCTACGAAATTCCTGACACATTATTTGAAAGAGAAATGTTAATGGTTACCCGTATCGCTAAAACGGCTTCTGGTCTTGGTTTTGGTGGTGGAAAATTGAGCGAGCAAGTATTACGCTGGCAGAAAAAGGACAAGAAGATTCTTCTTAGAATGGTCTCTCATAGTGTTGTTGCTGCAGATTCATTGCCAGTACACGAAGCTGTAGTCAATTCAAACTTAGAACCTGTTATTGCTACATTTCCGATAAAAGCTTTCAGCAAGGATTCTACTAAAACAGTTATTGATGTTACTGATTTATTTGCTAAAGATGTTAAGCCTTTAGGGTTTCCACAACCTAGAAGACAACAATACAGAATTACCCGTTTGGATGGGCAGCTTTCATATATTGAAAGTTTAAAATCCTACCCTACAAATATTGAATCTCGTACTGTAAAAACATACTCAGCTGGTAGACCTCCTTCAAACTCCAATACCGGTGCTATCACTTTAGAGATTAACAACTCAATGATTTTGTTACCTAAAGTACCGATGCAACGTCGTTATTTTGATCAGCGTGTGGGTTGGTTTACTAGTGGAACAACAGATTATGGCTTAGATGCTCAAGAAAGTAAGCGATTAACGTATTTAGATCGCTGGAGACTTGAAGTTAAAGACGAAGATGTTGAAAAATTTAAAAGAGGTGAATTAGTAGAGCCAAAAAAACCTATTATTTATTATGTAGATAGAGCAACCCCAGACCAATGGAAGCCTTACATAAAACAAGGAATTGAAGATTGGCAAGTTGCCTTTGAGGCCGCAGGATTTAAGAACGCCATTATTGCTATGGAGCCGCCAACTGCAGAAGAAGACCCAGAATGGAGCCCAGAAGATGCCCGCTATTCTGTAGTTCGTTATTTGGCTTCTCCAATCCCTAATGCCAATGGGCCTCACGTTAGTGATCCACGTTCTGGTGAGATTTTAGAAAGTGACATTAACTGGTATCACAACGTCATGACGTTATTACGTAACTGGTTCTTCGTACAAACTGCAGCCATCAACCCAGATGCAAGAGGTGTAGCGTTTAAAGATGAAGTGATGGGACGTTTAATCCGTTTTGTATCAGCTCACGAAGTTGGTCATACACTTGGATTACCACACAACATGGGTTCTAGTGTTGCTTATCCTGTAGAAAAATTACGTGATCCAGAATTCACAAAAGAATACGGAACAGCACCATCTATTATGGATTATGCGCGTTTCAACTACGTGGCTCAACCTGGCGACGAAGGAGTAGCATTAATGCCTAATATTGGGCCTTATGACAAATATGCTATTGAATGGGGTTACCGTCCAATTTTAGACGCAAAGTCTGGCGAAGATGAAAAGAAAACTTTAGATAGTTGGATTTTAGAACACGCTGGTGACCCAATGTACAGGTTTGGTCGTCAACAATTTAGTGTTATAGATCCAAGTTCTCAGACAGAGGATTTAGGTGACGATGCTGTTTTAGCTTCCGATTATGGTATTAAAAATCTTAAACGTATCGTTCCTAATTTAATCGAGTGGACTGCCGAAGACGGTAAAAACTATGACGATTTAGAAACTATGTACGGTCAGGTTTTAGGTCAGTTTAATCGCTATATGGGTCATGTTGCTGCCAATGTTGGTGGTGTTTATGAGATTTATAAAACCTTTGACCAAGAAGGAGCTGTTTATACACCTGTGGCTAAAGATCATCAAAAGAAAGCGCACATGTTTTTACATGAGCAACTCTTCGAAACTCCAGAATGGATGCTAGACGAAAACATCTTGAATAAATTTGAAAGTGACGGTAGCATAGAGCGTATTAGAGGAACTCAGGTTAGAACATTAAATAATCTATTAGATTTTGGTCGTATGCAACGTATGCTTGAAAACGAGACCATGAATGGAAATGACGCTTATGAATTATATGACATGATGAAGGATTTACGTCGTGGTTTATTTAGTGAATTACGTACAGGAAGATCTATCGATATCTATAGAAGAAACCTTCAACGTGCTTATATTGAGCGTATGGAGTATTTAATGACGCAAGAGCAGCCTCCTATCCCGGCACAGTTCAGACGTTTTATTAGTAGTACACAAGTAAATGTAAGTCAATCTGATATTAGAGCTATCGTTAGAGCTGAATTGAAGTCACTAAGAAGTCAGTTGCGATCTGCAGGTGGACGAGATGCTATGAGCAGAATTCACATTGCTGATGCTATTGAGCGTGTTGACAATATCCTTAACCCTAATGATTAAATAGGAACCGTCAATTCGAGTGAATTTTAGCATTAAGAATGCGTAAAATTAATATCGAGAATAATTAATTAAAAAGGCTTCAATTTAAATTGAAGCCTTTTTAATTCAACACTTTTTTAAGGTTCTCGTGATAGGCCATATAGTTTGCTAAATCATTGTGCCCTCCACCTTCAATAGTTATCATTTCTATTTTATTGGAGTATTTTTCTTTTAGCTCTTTACCAAATTTATAGGGCACCACATCATCCGCAGTACCATGAAATATAGTAATCGGACAATCAACATTCTTTAAATACTCTACAGTTGGTAATTTATATTTTAGAAGTGTTTCTACCGGAAAAATTGGAAACCTATGCTTCCCAACATCAACAATTGTGGTATATGGCGTTTCGAGAATAAGTTGTTGTATGTTATTCTGAGAGGCTAATTTCGAAGCGATTCCTGTACCTAATGACCGACCATAAATGATGATGTCTTTGTCATCAAAGTGCTCTTTTGTATAACCAAAAAACAACTGTGCATCTTCATATAAATTCTTTTCACTTAACGCACCTGTACTTTTTCCGTAGGTTCGATAATCCATGACAATAACATCATAATTATACTTAGTAAATGGCTCAACAATCAAGCCCCAACGGGATAAATCACCAGCGTTTCCATGAAAATACAAAACAACTCCTTTGGGGTTCTCAGCCTTAAAATGAAGCCCATTTAATCGCGACCCGTCTTCCGTTTTAATGAAAAGTTCTTCGAAAGACGTTTCAAACTTATACTGATAATCTTGCTCCAAAGTGGTTGGAAGAAATAAGATTTTTTCTTGAATAGTGTAAAGTATAGTCCCTATCATAACGTAAAGTCCAACAGCCCAAAGAATGACTTTCTTAAGGTTTGATTTTTGATTTTTTAGAGCTGTGAATGACATTAATACTTGTGGTTGATAGGTCAATTTTCTTAGCTTCATCTTCTAGTATTTCTTGAAGCATGGCATGATAAGATTCAAAAGTATTCAAATTTTTGTGTCCACCCCCAATAACTGGATGCAACTTGGTCAATTTCGGATTAACCTGTGCCAACTTTACACTTGTTTTAAAAGGAATTAATTTATCCTTTGTCCCATGTATAATATGAATAGGACACTGTACATATTTCAACCATTTGTAAGTAGGCAGTGGATATTTCATCAAAATAGATAACGGCATAAACGGCATATAACGTGCCGTAACTTTAGTTAAACTGTAATAAGGAGCATCTAAAATTAAAAGTCTTGGATTATTAGTAGATGCGAGTTTAGCCGCAAAGCCAGACCCTAGTGAACGCCCATAGATGATAATATTTTCTTCAGCTGTAAATTCCTTCATTTTATTATAAATGACCTGAAGATCCCGTTTAATGGCTTTCTGTGAACGCTTACCAGTACTTTTTCCAAAACCACGATAATCACCCATAAGTACATTATAACCCAAACGCGTAAAATCAACCGCAAATTTACCCCAGCCTTTAATACTTTTAGAGTTGCCTTTAAGATACAGCACAGTACCTTTTGGCTTTCCTGATGGCATGAACAATAATCCATTTATCGTGGCGCCATCACGAGTTTCAAGATTGTATTCCTTAAACTTTTGATTATCGTAATTAAACTGAAAGTCCTTTGGTAGTTTTTCTGGCTTAAAGAGCATGTAGTCCTGCAGGTAATATAAAGCAATACTAATACCAACATAAATTGCAAGAATGGTTAATATGGTTGAAACCCAATAGGTCATGGATATTGATTTTAAACTTCAAGATACAAATTAATGCTTACCTTGTTTTTCAACATACTCAGCAATCGGAATATCATCAATAAAAACATTAGTTAAAACAGCTTCTCCTGATTTTACAGCGACAAGAGCATAGGTTGGCTTTTCAACAGGTTTTCTCTGCCTCTGGGAAATAATATAAGCTTCCTCTGCTGGTTTTGCTTTATACTCGTTCATGTAAAATCTATCAAAAGGTAAATTAAAATTAACTGTTTCGTTCTTCGGCATTAACCATCTTACTTCTGCTTCAACATAATCTAAGTCAATATCTAATTTATTTTTACTGATTCTATTCAATTTTGCATATCCTAAACTGTCTTCAAAGTATACCAAGACTTTATCATCTCTTTTTATGGTAGAATCTTTACTAATTGCCGAATTTATGTCAAATCCTAATGAAATATATTTTCCCCTAAAAGGATCATTTGGATCAACAGGTCGTGTTTTAAATTTGTAATACTTACCTGTTTCTAAAATTGATTCCCTATCCAAAATCATTTTAGATGGAATAAACAATTGAACTAAGACAAGTATGACAAAAATTATAAATACATATATTGTTTTCATGATTTTTCGGTTTTAATTTTGTTTTGATTTTTTAGCATATAGTAATTGGTAAGGAAAAAGCTTGTGCCTACACCGAGGAAAAGTATTCCCCTTAATACAAAACTCATATCCGTATCAAAAAATCTACAGGCCACTAAAGCAGTAATTATTAGTAGTCCATAATTTGAGGTTCTAAAATCAAATTCTTCGACTCCTCTCTTGATAGCTCCAAGCCCAAAAAGAAAGAGCATAATATTTATTGACACCACACCTATCAATGCATTGCTAAGACCTATAAAAAAGAAAAAAGTAAATACTATAAAAATGTAGTTTGAAAAATTTAATGTAGTATAACCATGCTTTGAAACTGAATAAATCAGTGCAGATATAGATAAGGTAAACAAGATTATTACAAAGAAAACTTCTTGACTTAAATACATATAAGTTTCATGATTAAACTCTTGCCAAAACCCTTTAAAACTTAGAGTTAAAAGTAATACTACAGTACCTAACGAGCCTAAAACCTTAAACCCATTATTTCTAAGTTTAAAGTTTTTAAAGTAAGGTAGTGTGCCAACATTATAAATAAAGCCAAATAATAGAACATACATTAAAAAACCTAAGTGCCATTGTTCTTCTACAAAAGTGCCCAAGGCTATTATTAAACTTAAGGGCACAATCCAATTTAAAATTCTCACGGCATTAGATTTTGAATGGCTTCTGAGGCAATAAATATAAAAGGGTATTACACTTACAAACAGTAATAAATAATACCAAGGTGTAGCATTAGATCCAATTAGTGAATAACCAGCTTCAACACTATAATATGTAGCAAAGACAATGCTCAACATTGCAACCGATTTAAATTTAGCAAGGTATACCAAGGGCACGCACAATAGAAGCCATGTGAGTAAAAAACCACTTAAATTCCCTGGAATATGATAAATCTGACTTATAAGAGAAATGCAAGCACCAACTGAAAAGAACAGGAATACTGCTGAAGCCTCTCTCCAAACCGCGCTTTTTTGCTTTAAAATTGAATATCCACAAACTATCTGCCCCAGTATCAAAGGTAAAAATGCCAAACTGGTCTTAATTGATTTTGAAAAATTGTCCCAGTTATGGGCTAGAATTAAGATGATTCCTAAGCCTATTAAACTAGAGCCAAGGATTCCAAAAATCATGAATAACTTATTAGGCTTTTCACCTGATTTTGCATTGTAATACGAATCAATGCGTGAAGCAGTATCAGCTGATATCACTTGATTCTCCAACAAATCTGAAATTTCATTTGAAAACTTTGATTTCATAAGGTTTATTTTTTTGAGTTTGAATTTAAAACCCCGCAACCGAAGTTACGAGGTTTTGGGTTAACAATTAACCTACCATCAAAAGAGAAAAATCATATAGATGATAATACCTTCTGCAATACCGGTAACGATACTCATTCCTAAAATGTCTTTAATTTTACTTCTTAGAAAGAATACAGCACTAAGTATGGCAATAATCCCTGCAAGTAATATTTCTAAGGCATCAATTTGAGACAACAGCCATGTAATTCCTGTAAAGACAGCAGTAATCCCAACAGTTAATAAGGCAAATTTTAATATTTTGTCCTTAGTATAATTACCTTCGACAAAACCCTTTTTTATATCCCTTAAAATTGACAGAATAAATAGCAAAGGGACAACTGATAAGAAAGGTGCAAAAATGACTTTAATGCCTTTTATAACACTTAAGTCGTTATAAAAGAAAAAAGCAATAGCAGTAAAGGCTAATAAACCTGTTACGATAATGGTTTGAAAATTAAACAATGTTTCACGCTTGTGTGAATTTGTTACTGTGTTTGAGTTACTGAAAATTTGATTCATAATAGATTTTTTTGATGATTAATATTTGATGTTAAGCGGATATAAAAAACATATGAATTGCTATAGCCAAAAGCGCACCGCTTAAGATACCATTGGCTTTTAAATTATTGTACAAAATGAAATTAAGGGCATAAGAACTTATTGTTGTTGAGTTTATGAGATGTGCAAAAATAAGATTGTCTTCTAACTTGCTCTGGGTCAAAAATTCAATTCCATTTATAATTCCAATGATTAAAGCAAATGAGACTAGAAGCAAAAGAATAGCTGGTCTCTGATTTTTTAATTTATATTCATCTGTATTTACGGGCATAAAATGCTGCACAAGAATAAACCTTACGAAAAATAACATCGGTAAAGGGAATACGACCGAAGCAAAAATCTTAATGACATCTTTAACTGTTTTGATTTCATCGTACCCTAAAAAAACGAGATAAATAAAAACTGCCACTGAAATACCAGTAGTAATAAAAAAGGCTGTATTTAATTTATTCTTATTCATTAAAATCCAATTGGGTTTGATGTAGGTTTACAGTTAGAACTTATCATATATACACATTTTTCAAATTGACCATTGGCGAAGGTTTTCAAAGGTTCTGAAAACGATAAAACGGCAAGAGCTAATCCTAAGATTATAGTTTTGATGGTATAAGATTTCATATCTGTTTCATTGATTATTACTGAGCAAATATGAAGAGTATGAGCAACAATTGAAAATCAGATTTTTCAAAATACTAATGATATTTTTTAAGTATATTCGCATATAACCATCTATTCATGAGATATTATTAATTTTATTCTGATGATATAATGTTAAACATTAAATCCATAATAGAGACCTTTTCAGCTGAAGAACAAATCCAATTTTCAAACTACTTAGAATCTAAAAACAAGCGAAATGACACCAAGAATGTAGAATTATTCAAGTTACTTTCAAAAGAAGACTTAAACTCAAAAGAGATATGCCAAAAGCTATATGGCAAACAAAATAGACCTGCGTATCACGCTCTTAGAAATAGGCTATTTAATTCTCTAATTGACTTCACAGCGAACAAAAATTTAGAAGGTGAAAATTCTGTTGACATGCAGATTATAAAATACCTTTTGGCCTCACGTTCATTCCTACTTCAAAAAAACTATAAGGTTGCATTTAAGCTTTTAGATAAAGCAGAAAATTTAGCTGATGAACATTCTCTCTTCCCTATCCTTAATGAAATTTATCATACTAAAATTCAATATTCTCATACGTTTGCTAAGGCAGACATTAACGACTTAATTTTAAAACAACAACAAAACCGAATATACCTTCAGCATGAAGATGACCTCAACATCATTTATTCAAAATTGAAATCAATACTCAATGACATTAACAGAAAGGGAGAAATAATAAACATAGAAGCAACTCTAAAAACATTATTGGCAGAGCACAATATTACGCTGAATGATTCGCTTTCTTACAAATCCTTATATCAGCTGCTATCCATTTTTGATGTTTCAGCCTATGTTACAAAAGATTATTCATCAATCCGAGATTTTGCCATCGAGTGCTATGACATACTCAATGAAAAGAAAAATTTAGTTAAGCAAGTTCATTATCGCATCCATTGTCTATACATCATTGCCAATACTCATTTTAGAAATAGACTATTTACAGAATCTATGGACTATATTAATGAAATGGAAGAGCTAATCCATCAGAATAGAGGTAATTTATTAAAGGATTTTAAATTAAAAATTACGTTGATAAAAGCCCTTAATCTTAACTATACAAATAATCAAGAAGACGCTATAATCCTTATAGAATCCATAAAGGACAAAAATCATAGTGATATTGAATCATTGCTCGATTTAAAATTGTGCCTTGCAATGTTTTATTTTCAAAACGAAGAGTTAAAAAAAGCAAAATCAATAATTTCAAAATTTTATCATACTGACGAATGGTATAAGGACAAAGCCGGACTTGATTGGGTTATTAAGAAAAATCTTGTGGAAATTCTATTGTATTTAGAAATGAATGAGGATGATCTTTACACTTCTAGAATAAGAAGTTTTAGGCGTAAATATAGCCTCTATCTCAAAGAATCCAACCAAGATAACATTCTGTATTTTTTAAAATTGGTGGGAAATTTTTATAAAAACGGCTACCAATTAGAGGATACTTATTTAATTAGTATTACAACTAATGACCTGTCTAAAGTTGACATATTCACTTTAAGTTTTCACGCATGGATAAGATCAAAAATTGAAAATGAAAATTTATACAAAACCACAATCAACCTTTTAAATTCTAATTAAGCACTTATAAACTTTTGTTAAAAAAAATAGTAATTTTAAACGCTTTGGATTTTATATGGTCTTAAAGACAAACAATTAAAAAACAATATCATGAAAACATTAGTCGTATTTGCAATAGCATTTTGCACCTTAACTGCAACAGCCCAAGAAAAAAAGAGAAATTGGGAAGATTATAAAAAGGAACGCGGGTTAGACAGCAAGGGTAAAATCAACCCGAAAGACCGCGCGGAATTAGAAAGCAAAAAATTAACTTTAGCTCTAGATTTATCAGAAGACCAGCAAGAAAAAGTTGAAGATTTATTACTCACTCATTTTACTAAAGCTGAAGCCAAAAGAAAGCAAGCGAGTAAAGACAGAAAAAAATTAAGTGAGGAAGAAAAATTAGCGATTAGAAAAGAGCGATTAGATACTCAAATAGCCCTGAAAAAAGAAATGAAAACAATCTTAAGTGCCGATCAATATGCCAAATACGAAAAAATGCAAGGTCGCAGACACCAAAGAGGGATGAAAAAAATGAAAGAAGTAAAGCAAAAACAAAGAAGATAATTTTCATAATAAAAAAAGCGCAAATTGGCGCTTTTTTTTATGATTCTTCTTTTGCAAATTGCCTTACTGCAGCAATGGTTTCATCCAAGTCGTTATAAGAAAGTGCATCTGTTATAAACCACGTCTCAAATGCGCTTGGAGCTATATATACACCTTGTTTTAGCATACTGTGGAAGAAACGCTTAAACTGTTCATTATTGCCGTTTGCAGCAGTTTTAAAATCAACCACAGGATCTTTATGAAAATGGACAGAAATCATTGACCCAATTCTATTTATCGTATGCACAATCTCATATTCATCCAAAACTTTTGACATACCGTCGTTCAAATACTCAGTTTTTTCATCAAGTCGATGAAATAGTTCTTTATCAGAATTTATAGCTGTTAGCATTGCCAATCCTGCAGCCATCGCTAATGGATTACCGCTTAACGTTCCCGCTTGATAAACAGGCCCCAAAGGAGCCAAGTGGTTCATAATTTCGTTACGAGCAGCAAATGCACCCACAGGCAAGCCCCCACCCACAACCTTTCCAAAACAAACAATATCAGCATCTATCCCTTTCAATTCTTGCACACCGCCTTTGGCTAGCCTAAAGCCAGTCATCACCTCATCAAAAATCAAGAGCACATCGTGTTCGTCAGAGAGTGAGCGTAAGCCTTCTAAAAAACCTAATGTAGGTGGAATACAGCCCATATTACCAGCAACAGGCTCAATAATTATCGCAGCAATACCACCTTTATTAGCTTCTAAAAGCTCTTCAACATTATCTATGTCATTGTAGTTAGCAAGAAGGGTATCCTTAGCTGTGCCTTGTGTAACACCCGGACTGTTAGGGGTTCCAAATGTACTTGCACCGCTTCCTGCAGCAATTAAAAACGAATCACTATGCCCGTGATAACATCCCGAAAATTTTATAATCTTATCCTTCCCTGTGTAACCTCTAGCCAAACGAATGGCACTCATACATGCTTCTGTACCAGAATTAACAAATCTTATTTTGTCGATATTGGGCACCATTGAAACAGCCAACTCTGCTATCTCAGTTTCAATTTCAGTAGGCATACCGTAAGAGGTTCCTAACTTTGTCCTTTCAATGACGGCCTCTACTACCGGTGGATATGCGTGACCCAATAACATCGGCCCCCAGGAATTAATATAATCTATAAAACGATTTCCGTCTTCATCATAAACATAAGCTCCTTTTGCAGATTTAGCAAAAACAGGAGTACCTCCTACTCCCTTAAAAGCCCTTACAGGCGAATTGACACCACCTGGTATGACCTCTTGTGCTTCTTTAAACAAAGCACTACTTCTTTGGTATAACATGGAATTAATTTTCGTTAATAGTTAGCACTTGACCAACAGCCAAGTCATTTGAAGTTAAATTATTTAAGGCCTTTAGCTCATCAACGGTTAAACCATATTTTTTTGAAAGTGAATACAAAGTTTCTCCTTTCTTTACAATATGCTGCAACTTAATTTCAGGTCCCTTACCGTTTCCTAAAGCTACTTTTCCTAAGACCTCATTATCGTATTTCCAAAGTTCATAGCGCTCTATAAGACCAATGAGCTTTTTTGGATATCTTGGATCGGTAGCGTAACCAGCGGCCTTTAAACCTCTCGCCCAACCTTTATAATCTTCTGTATCTAATTCAAATAGTTTTGAATAGCGCCCTCTTCCTGTTAAAAATTCGGAATGGTCTTCGTAACTTGAACCTGCTTCTCTATATTTTCTGAAGCATTCTTGAGAACGATCGTCGTCATGATAAATCTTCTGCCCCGTCCACCCATGACATTTTATACCAAAATGGTTGTTGGCCTCCACAGCCAATCTTCCTTGACCTGATCCAGATTCTAAAATCCCTTGTGCCAATGTGATACTTGCAGGAATTTTTGACTTTCGCATCTCATCCATAGCAATAGTAGCATAGCTGAGGATATATAATTCTGTTTTACTGAGATTATCGGCTACAATAACCTTTTCTGGTATCGTTACAGTTTCTTCAACAGGGTTTGATTCAATAGGCTTAGCTATAGTTTCAACCTCCGTTTTTGTTTTACTCTTTTTGGTCACTATGCCTTTCTTTGGGCCACAGCCCATAAAACAAAGTAAAATTGAAAAAACAGTTAATCTTTTTAGCATTTTATATTTTAATTTGAGGCTTATTTTTAGATGACAACTTCTTGTTCATCCCTTCTATACCTTGTAAGCCACCGGTATGAATCATGAGTATTTTTGAACCTGATGGAAAATAGTCTTTGTTCATCAAATCAAAAATACCATAAGCCATTTTTCCCGTATAAATAGGATCTAAAAGAATATTATATTGGTCTTTAAACTGATTTATGAACGCAATTAATTCATCCTTTATTTTGGCATAACCACCAAAATGATAGTCCGTTACCAAGTCCCAATTATTCTTGTTTGCAAATTTACGAATATCTTGTATTAAAAAATTCCCTTTTAAGGCTGAAAATCCCAATACGTTTTGATGATAATTTGATGCATTTACAAGACCTGAGACCGTTCCTCCTGTACCAACAGAGCAACAAATAAAATCAAAATCCTCGTCCTCTTTATTTAAAATCTCTTCACAACCCTTAACGGCTAATTCGTTTGTACCTCCTTCAGGTAAAAGATAAAAACTTCCAAACTTATTTTCTAATTTCTGAATAAAATCAGGTTCTGTTTTTTTTCGATAGTCTTCTCTTGACACAAAATAAAATTGCATGCCACATTCCTCTGCAAATTTTAATGTGGGGTTTGAGCCTATTTTAGCTTTAAGTTCCTCGCCCCTAATAACACCAATAGATGTTATTCGCTGTTTTTTGCAAGCCAAGGCTACAGCAGCGATATGGTTAGAGTAAGCGCCACCAAAGGTTAGAATAGTATCTAAACCACTCTTTTTTACTTCAATAAGGTTGTATTTTAATTTTCGGTATTTGTTACCAGAAACAATAGGGTGTATTTCATCCTCTCTCTTGATAAATAATCGCACATCAGTTTTTAAATTGTGATGTATTTCTTGAATGCGAGATGTAATTAAGTCATCCATTTGGGTTTCAAAAATACTTGATAAAATTCCAAGTCGAACGATTTTTTAAATAGTTTACGTTTCTCTCATTATTATAAGCTTCACGCTCAAAAGAAATAGACTTATAAGCCGTATTCCAATGTTTGTATATTACAAGTCTGACTAAAAATTCGCATACATAAATGACATAAAACGGAAAAACCAATAATTCTAACTGTTGCCTTAGATGAATTTTTTCATGATTTATAAAAACAGTATTATTCCTTAGATAATGATTCTTAACAAAAATAAACGGGAATAATGTTATCCCTATATAACCTTTTGGCACCAAATATTTTGAAATGATAATCATATCTAGAATTAAGCAATAATTAAACCATTCCCGTTTTCAAGGGAATGACAGACTATTAGGAAACCTTGTCTCTGTAAAGAAACTTTCCTCGAATTTACATTATCTTTGTTTACCATGAAGAAATATGTCCCAATAGAAGATGGTGATTACTACTTAACCCCCGAAGGTTATCGCTGTTTTACCGAACAATACCACCTTAAACGTGGCTATTGTTGCGAGAGTGGTTGTAGACATTGCCCTTATGGATTTAATACTAAAACAAATACACGTCAAAAATAGAATATGGAGGCAACAGTAGCGGGTTTTAAAACTCAAATATTAGAGGGAATTCCTGACGAATTACCAGCCACTAAAGTTTATGATACAACTGTAAATCATGCTCCAAAACGTAAAGCTATCTTAAACGAAGAGGAGACTAAACTAGCTTTAAAAAATGCACTGCGTTATTTTGAACCAAAGCATCATGCAACTTTACTCCCAGAGTTTAAGGAAGAGTTGGAAACCTACGGTAGAATATATATGTATCGTTTTCGCCCTGATTATAAAATGCTTGCTAGACCAATCTCTGACTACCCCGCAAAGTCAAAACAAGCAGCAGGAATCATGTTGATGATTCAAAATAATCTCGATCCTGCCGTTGCACAACACCCTCACGAATTAATTACCTATGGTGGTAATGGAGCAGTGTTTCAAAATTGGGCTCAGTACAGACTAACCATGAAGTATTTGTCTGAAATGACAGATGAGCAAACACTGGTAATGTATTCTGGCCATCCTATGGGCTTATTCCCTTCTCATAAAAAAGCTCCAAGAGTTGTGGTCACCAATGGTATGATGATTCCCAACTATTCCCAACCCGATGATTGGGAAAAATTTAATGCATTGGGTGTTACCCAATATGGACAAATGACCGCAGGGAGTTATATGTATATCGGTCCTCAAGGTATTGTACATGGCACTACCATTACTGTTCTAAATGGCTTTAGAAAGATTAAAAAATATCCTAAAGGTGGACTATTTGTAACATCTGGACTTGGTGGTATGTCTGGCGCACAACCCAAAGCAGGCAATATTGCTGGCTGTATCACAGTTTGCGCAGAGGTCAATCCTAAAATTACACAAGTACGTTTAGACCAAGGCTGGATCAATGAAAAAATCACCGATATTGATGAGCTCGTAGCCCGTGTTAAGCAATCAAAAATCAATAAGGAAGTTGTTTCTATCGCTTATTTGGGAAACATTGTAGAGGTCTGGGAAAAATTTGATGAGACAAGTATCCAAATTGATCTTGGTAGTGACCAAACCTCACTACACAATCCTTGGGCGGGTGGTTATTATCCTGTTGGACTTTCTTTTGAGGAGTCCAACGACATGATGGCTGATAGACCTGAATTATTTAAAGAAAAAGTTCAGGAATCTTTACGAAAACATGTTGATGCCATAAACAAACATGCAAAAAAAGGTACTTATTTTTTCGATTATGGAAATGCCTTTTTATTGGAGGCTTCTCGTGCCGGTGCAGATATTATGGCTGAAAATGGTATTGATTTTAAATACCCAAGCTATGTTCAGGATATTATGGGACCCATGTGTTTCGATTATGGATTTGGGCCTTTTAGATGGGTTTGTGCCTCAGGTAAACCAGAAGACTTAGCAAAAACTGATGAGATTGCATGTGATGTGCTATCAGAAATGAAGCGAAATTCACCTGAGGAGATACAGCAACAAATGGCCGATAACATACAATGGATTAAAGGGGCACAAGAGAATAAGTTAGTGGTAGGCTCTCAAGCACGAATACTTTATGCTGATGCAGAAGGACGCATTAAAATTGCCAAAGCTTTTAATGATGCTATAAAAGCTGGACATATTGGACCTGTTATTTTAGGAAGAGACCATCATGATGTCTCAGGAACAGACTCGCCCTATAGAGAAACGAGTAATATTTACGATGGTTCTCGTTTTACAGCTGATATGGCAATTCAAAATGTTATTGGTGATAGTTTTAGAGGAGCAACTTGGGTAAGCATCCATAATGGCGGAGGTGTTGGCTGGGGAGAAGTGATTAATGGAGGATTTGGTATGATTCTTGATGGTACTATAGACGCAGAAGAACGTCTTAAATCCATGTTGTTTTGGGACGTTAATAACGGAATAGCACGAAGAAGTTGGGCAAGAAATGAAGGTGCAGAGTTTGCAATTAAAAGAGCTATGGAAGCGCAGCCCAATTTAAAAGTAACTATTCCTAATGCTGTAAACGAAAAATTATTAGAAGGACTCTAACTCAAATATTTAAACTATGAAAAAGATATTACACTATTTAGCTGTTACAGGATTGCTTGCAACTTTTATGTCTTGTAGCTCTGTAAAGGTAGCAGCAGATTATGATCGTGAAGCAGAATTTAATGATTACAAAACATTCGCTTTTTTTAAACCAGGAATTGATAAGGCAGAAATCAATGATATTGATAAGCGTAGAATCTTAAGAGCAATTGAGGCAGAATTATTAGCCAAAGGCTATACAAAATCAGACAACCCAGATGTATTGGTTAGCATGTTTACTAAATCTAACCAACGTGTTGACATCTATAACAACTCTTGGGGCGCAGGTGCTTGGGGATGGGGCTTTGGCCCACGTTGGGGATGGGGTCCTGGATGGGGCCTTGGCTGGAACGGTGGTAACAATGTCTCTACTAGAACCGAAGGAGTCTTATTTATTGACCTTTTAGATGCCGACAAAAAACAATTAATCTGGCAAGGTAGCGGAACAGGATATTTAGTAACCAATAATGTTGAAAAGAAAGAAGCTAGAATAAAAGAGTTTGTCTCTAAAATGATGGAGCAATATCCACCTGAAGCTAAATAACTTTATAAATAATACACGTAAGAAGCACTTCATTTTTTGAAGTGCTTTTTTTATGGAACACTTTTATTCACAAAATGTAAAAGGTTATCTTTGCCGACTTATAAAATACACAAGTTATGATCCTTGGACACACCACGCGTAAGAATTTTACACAGAACCCAAAGAACGATATTTTATCTGGTCTTACAGTTGCCTTAGCATTAGTACCAGAAGCAGTAGCATTCGCTTTTGTAGCAGGAGTTGACCCATTAGTAGGCCTTTACGGTGCTTTTATGATGGGAATTGTAACCGCATTATTTGGTGGTCGTCCAGGCATGATTTCTGGAGCAACGGGAGCTATGGCAGTCGTTATGGTACACCTTATTCAAAAAGGTAATGAGGTCGGATTAGGACTAGAAACACCCATAGAAAACTTAGGGTTGCAGTGGCTCTTTATTACATTATTATTTGTTGGAGGTATTCAGATACTGGCTGGTGTGTTTAAATTAGGGAAGTTTGTACGTTTAATTCCTCATCCTGTAATGATGGGGTTTGTAAACGGATTAGCAATCGTTATCTTTTTGTCGCAATTAGGTCTATTTCCAAATGCGGTACCAAAAGATATTTCATTTTTTAACGACACTTCAGCGTGGTTTTCTGCCTTACTTTCAAATGCTACATTTTGGAAAATGATGGCATTCATAGGATTGACTATGGGCATTATGTATGGGCTCCCTAAATTGACAAAGAAAATACCAGCTGCATTAATCGCTATTATCGTTGTTGCGTGTATTACCATCTTTGGTGGCATTGAAGTAAGTACAGTTGGTTCTTTTATTTCTGATGGAGGTGGAAAAGGATTACAAGGAGGATTGCCTACGTTTCAAGACCAAATATTTAGTCTCTTTAACACCTTATCTGGTCACTGGGACTTAATCCTATCAACAGCATTTATATTAGCAGCTGTTGGCTTAATAGAATCGTTAATGACATTAAATCTCATAGATGAAATGACAGAAACCAGAGGGAATGGAAATCGGGAATGTGTTGCACAAGGAGGAGCCAATATGTTAAACGGGCTCTTCGGCGGTATGGGCGGTTGTGCCATGATTGGGCAATCCATTATTAATGTGGATTCGGGAGGTCGTGGACGTCTTTCTGGTGCTGTAGCAGCCATTGCCTTGTTATGCTTTATTTTATTTGGAGCTCCATTGATTGAGCAAATTCCAATTGCTGCATTAGTTGGCGTTATGTTTATGGTTGTTATAGGTACGTTTGCTTGGTCTAGTTTTAGAATTATTAGAAAAATTCCTTTATCTGATGCTATTGTTTTAATTGCTGTATCAGCAATTACAGTCTGGCAAGACCTAGCTATAGCTGTGATAGCAGGTGTTATTATATCTGCGCTTGTTTTTGCATGGAAAAATGCAACCATGATTAGAGCACGGAAACGCATCCAACCCGATGGTACAAAAACCTATGAAATATGGGGCCCTTTGTTTTTTGGGTCCATTCAGAATTTTAATACAAAGTTTGATGCAAAGAATGATCCTGAAAACGTGGAAATTGACTTTGTAGAATCCCGTGTGAGTGATCATTCCGCTCTGGAAGCTATTTTCAATCTGGTCAACAAATATGAAGCTGAAGGCAAAAGCCTTAAATTGAAGCATTTGAGTCATGATTGCAAACAATTGATGTATAAGGCAAGCCCAAAATTTAAAGAGGTTATCATAGAAGACGTTGATGACCCTAGATATCATTTAGCGGCAGATCCTGAGAAATTCACCAAGCCACTTTCAGAATACAACATGTAAACAAGAAACTCAGTGAATCGTTAGGTTTTAGATAGTTACAGGTCGATTTAGATTGCATTTTGAAAAAAAGTACTTAAAAATAATTGAGAATCAATTATTTAGACTACTTTTGCCACTTAATTTAATATATTTTAATATGAGTACTGGTACAGTAAAATTTTTTAATGACTCTAAAGGTTTTGGATTCATAACAGAAGAAGGAAACGGCAAAGAGCATTTTGTACACATTTCTGGTTTAATCGATGAGGTAAGAGAAGGTGACAATGTTGAATTCGATTTAACCGAAGGAAAAAAAGGATTAAATGCAGTAAATGTAAAAGTTATATAATTATATCTTTCAATCTTTTTAGAACAAGCCCATCATTGATGGGCTTTTTTTATTTACCAATGTTAGCTTCAGCAATTTCAGCTAACCTCGAATCTATATCTTCTTTAGACAACCATTGTCCCTTAACCATGACGCCAGTAAGATTCTTGAGTGC
This sequence comes from Winogradskyella sp. A3E31, assembly GCF_046720935.1. Taxonomy (NCBI): domain Bacteria; kingdom Pseudomonadati; phylum Bacteroidota; class Flavobacteriia; order Flavobacteriales; family Flavobacteriaceae; genus Winogradskyella; species Winogradskyella sp. A3E31. The sequence continues at coordinate 242,758 of NZ_JBHNWH010000004.1, read as the reverse complement.
CGATAAGTCTTCCAAAGGGTTGGCGCTTAATAACATTAAATCAGCACCCAAACCTTCTTTTACCTGTCCAAAACTATCCGTAGCATTAAAATAGACCGCAGGATTTAGTGTCCCTGACTGAATAATCTCTAATGGTGTTAAGCCTGCTTTTCGCATGCCTTCAATTTCATGATGAATAGAAAACCCTGGCACATTAAATAATTGAGGAGCATCTGATCCTAATAGCATTCCATGACCATCTTTTTGAAGCTTCAACATCAATGCTCTTCGTATAGTATTAAAGTTTTCCCACTGTGTTTCATCAAATGCTTCATTCTCGGTATAACGCGCTTTTATGGACTTCCAATTATCTAACGTCGATTTTGCCATGTATTTCATTTCGGGTTCTTCGAGTAATTCCTCAGCAGTTATCGGTGCAAACCAACGTTCAAACAAACTTTGAGTTGACACAATCCAAACTTTATGCTCTTTAGACATTATCACCAATTCGTCCATATAATCTTTATCAGCCAATGCTGTAAAATTGTATCCAAAAAAACCATTGTCGTTAGGGTTTACATTTTCAGAATCTGGAACTAAGCCTTCCAAAAACCCATCAATATGGTCAATAGAGGCATATCCGCTTTCCATTGCATGCCTTACACCGACATCTACAGGAACATGACCAGCAAAAGGAATACCTACTTCTTTTGCCGTATTTATAGCAGCATCAAACACCTCTAACTGAATACCCGGGTGAATCTTAAGGAAATCATACCCTTCATTTTCATAACGAGCTACTTTTTCTTTGGCTTCGGCAACCGTCTTTATTGTATTTCCATTTAACGACGGGCTAGACGTGTAAATTCTCGGTGCTAAAATCTCATTATTCTTTGATTTTTCCCTTAAATTTAAATGAGATGGATGTCCAAGCATACCTCGTATGGTAGTAATACCATTTGAAAGATATAAGAAAAGAGTTTCGTCCACAATACCAGGATTAGTTTCAGAAGGCTGTGGAATATGAGCATGCATTTCCGCCAAACCTGGCATTAAAAATTTATCCTTTCCATCGATTTTTTTGGTGTATAACTCTGCATGTTTAATGCTTTCAGAAATTTGACTGATTTTTCCTGAATCAATAATCACATTTTGACTTCTCAGAATTTCACCACTTGCAACATCAATGATATTTACATCTGAAATCAGTGTCGCAGAAGCACTTACATCTCCTTGATTCTGAGCACATGAAGCACTAATAACAAAAACTAATAAAAGAATTAATTGTTTCATAAACCTATTATTAAAAATTAAACTCTATTATGCAACTACATTTGCACATGTTTCTCTTCAGGGAATTGACTTGGTATGTCATTTGGATCTTCATCCAACATTTGTCGTAAATCAATTTCAATACCTCTTGCAATGGTGGATATTGGCACATCATTGGAGGTTCCTTCAAAAGGGTTTTCACCTGTTCTTGCCAAGCGCTCCATAGTATGAAACGCCCATGAAACCACACCACAAAACGGCACTGCAACCCATATAAAATATTTTCCTATTAAATAAAAGCTATCTACCATTGTTTCCCCTATTTCGGCAAACTCCGGAATTAACCCAAATGGTAATAAAATTGCAAAAACACGTGTTAAGTATAAAGACAAACTTGCATATTGCCGAGGGTAAGGAAAGTTTTTTATCCGTTCTGATTTTCCTTGATGGGTAAACAGAGATTCTAAAATATTTTCCAATTCCAAGAATGCAAACTCCCAAATCAATCCCACATCTTTTAATTTTCTGATGTGCTGTGACTGTAAATACAAAAGGGCTGTTTGCTTATTGGACTTGCTCATTACATAATGCCGTTCTTCGTCCGATAAATATAATTTGAGATTATCATCCAAACTTGAAACTTCTTCAGGAATATGAATCATGTCCCTCCACTCTCTATTCGTTTTTGCTTTATGTTGAGTTTCCCAAGGCTTCCGAGTCCGCATGGCATAGCGTAAGGCGGTCATCCAAGCAATATGGCGATAGATTAAATCTTTAATATGAGATTTTACTTCAGCTTCAGGCACATGTGGATTAGGGTTATGAGCATTATTGACCATATCTTGGACTTTCATTCCCCAAGTTCGAGATGTATTGACTATTGCTCCCCAAATCATTCTGGCCTCCCAAATTCGACCGTAAGCAGAGTTGTTTTGAAAACCGACTAAGAAGGCTACAGCAGTACCAATTAAGGCAACGGGAGTCCACGGTACGTTTAAGAACGTAAAGCCAAATACTTTGTAAAGAACAGTGATGAGACCAGCATAAAAAAGATAAATTAATGTCTCACCTCTAGTCCAAAGCACCATGTCTTTGACCGAGTATCGTTTTTTAGTAAGCATGCAGTTGGTTTAATTTGAACCTAAGATAAGGAAAATCTTAAATCAACTTAATTACTAATACTTTAATAGCTGTTCTATTTTAACTTTTACCTTATCCGTAGAAGGAATCATTGTTTCCTCTAAAGTTGAATTTAATGGAATTGCTGGCATATTTTCGCTACCAATTGTCATCACTGGCGCGTCTAAATATTTAAAACATTCTTCTTGGATTTTTCCGGCTAAAGCTCTTGCAAAACTATTGTTTGAAGGCTCTTCGGTAACCACCAGACACTTTCCTGTTTTCTTTACAGATGTCATTATGGTGTCTTCATCTAACGGGAATAATGTTCGCAAATCAATAATTTCAATTTGGTCGCGCATATCTAATTCTCCCGAAGCATTGTATGCCCAATGTACTCCCATTCCGTAAGTGACTATGGTTAATGTTTCTACATTTTCCTGTTTCCAGATTTCTTGAAGTACCCAAGCTTTTCCAAAAGGCAATACATAATCTTCAGATGGCTCTATAGAAGTCGCTGTTTTTGTTCCAGGGACTTTGGACCAATACAATCCTTTGTGCTCTAGAATAACAACAGGATTTGGGTCGTGGTAGGCAGCCTTCATCAACCCTTTTAAATCGGCACCGTTACTTGGATAGGCAATTTTTATTCCTCGAATGTTAGTCACTACACTTTCTACCGATGACGAATGATAAGGTCCTCCACTTCCATAAGCACCGATTGGCACTCTTAAAATCATACTTACAGGCCATTTACCATTAGACAAGTAACAACTGCGGCTAACTTCTGTAAATAACTGGTTTAATCCTGGCCAGATATAGTCTGCAAATTGAACCTCAACAATTGGTTTTAAGCCAACTGCAGACATCCCAACGGTTGACCCTACTATAAATGCCTCTTGTATTGGTGTGTTAAATACTCTATCATCTCCAAACTTTTGAGCCAGTGTTGCTGCTTCTCTAAAAACGCCACCGAGTCGTCCACCAACATCTTGCCCATAAAGCAAACATTCTTTGTGCTCTCGCATTAATTCTTCAACAGCAAATAACGCACAATCGACCATCACTACTTTCTCAGCACCTTCTGGTGCACGTGTCCCTTTTTCTTCGGTAATTGGTGTTGGAACAAAGTCGTGCGTAAATAAATCTTCTGGTTTTGGGTCTTCCGCTTGTAAAGCTTTCTCAAAATCTGAGGCCACGTTATCTTTTGCTTCTTTTTCTATGGCATTAACATCCGACTCTGAACATCCGCTATCTAATAATTGCTGCCTTAAAACAGGATAAGGATCGCGAGAACGAGCTTCGTCTAAATCATCACGATACCATTCCATTCGAACACCCGAAGTATGGTGATTTAATAACGGCACTTTTGCGTGAACTAAAAATGGTCGGCGTTCTTTACGAATCGTAGCTATGACCTTTTCCAATGCCTCGTAACTTTCTGCAAAATTTGCTCCATCTATTGAAATCGCTTCCAACCCATGAAAGCCTTGTGCATATTCATAAGCATTTTGCGCTCTGGTTTCGGCTTCGTTGGCTGAAATGTCCCAACCATTGTCTTGTACTAAATACAGGATTGGCATCTGCTTTAAAGCTGCCATTTGAAAAGCTTCAGCGATTTCACCTTCGGTTACTGATGCGTCGCCTAAACTGCAAACGGTAATCGGTTTTTGTTGAGATTCTTCGTCCCGATAGTTATCGGGACTCTGAATGACATTAGAATTTGTTAAACCTTGTTTTTCCAAATACTGCATTCCCATCGCAACACCAGTTGCAGGAATCGCTTGCATACCTGTAGCTGAAGATTGATGCGGAATTTTAGGTTTATCATCATCCTTTAAACTTGGATGAGAATAATAGGTTCTTCCACCTGAAAATGGATCTTCTTTTTTAGCTAATAATTGCAGCATTAAATCATAAGGCTCTAAACCAAATGACAATAACATGGCGTCATCTCTATAGTAGGGAAATGCATAATCTTGAGGCAATAATTGCATCCCTAAAGCTACTTGAATAGCTTCATGCCCGCGAGAGGTTGCATGTACATATTTTGAAACTTGTTTGAAATTTTCTTCGTACAGTTCAGTCATTGCCTTTGCTGTACATAGTTTTGAAAATCCTTTTTTTAGTATGTCTTTATCCATTTAAGCTAATTCCTTGTTTGTTTTCAGCATCCACCCAAACTTATCTTCTATTTTCCCTGTTTTTATATCGCTTAAGCGTTGATTTATTTCTATACCTATCGGACTATCTTTAGACACAAAAATATCATCGCCTTCGTATCCAATTCTTTCTATATAGGCAATTCCGACAGCTGTTCCAGTACCGAAAGCTTCCTTAAGACTACCATCCTTGGAGGCCTCTTGTATCTCATTGATAGTTATTTTTCGTTCGGTTACCTCAAAACCACGATCTTTCAACAAATCAATAACACTCTTTCTAGTAATGCCGTCTAAAACACAACCGTCTAATTCCGGAGTAATAAACTTATCATTAATCTTAAAGAAAATATTCATTGTGCCTACTTCCTGAATGTATTTATGCTCAGCTGCGTCTAACCACAGCACTTGGTCATAGCCCTTGGCTTTAGCCAGTTCTGTAGGACGAATTGCAGCTGCATAATTTCCTGCCGCTTTTGCTTCTCCGGTTCCTCCTTCTGCAGCTCTAATAAATTGCTTTTCTGCCCAAAGCTTTATACGCTTACTAAAAAACGGCCCAGCAGGTGATGCCATAATTATAAATTTATAATGTGTAGCTGCTCGCATACCAATGAATGGTTCGTCGGCATACATAAATGGCCTTAAATACAACGCACTTCCTTGTTGTGGTGGAATCCAGTTATGTTCTAAGCTTACCAATTCTTTTAGCCCTTCAACAAATAAATCTTCAGGTAAATTTGGCATTCCCATTCGGTCTGCACTTAAATTTAATCGCTTCGCATTTTGCTCCGGTCTAAAAAGCATAGGCTCACCCTCGGTATCCTTGTAGGCTTTCATACCTTCAAAAATAGCTTGTCCATAATGTAAGGCCATCGCCGCTGGATGTGTTGGAATCAGCCCCATAGGAACAATTCTTGGGTTTACCCATTCTCCATTTTCATAATCACAGATAAACATGTGGTCTGTAAAAGTGGTTCCTAATGGAATATTATTAAAATCTAATTGATCTAGATTAGATTCTTCTACTTTGCTTATTGAAATATTATAGTTCATAACATGTATTTGTTTGTCATTGCGAGCCTGCCTGTCTGCATACAGGGACGAAGGACGTGGCAATCTCTTGATGAGATTCTTCGACTCCGAATATATTCGGAATGCTCTAAATGACATTAAATTTTTCTATTTATATCAAATTGTTCAAAATAATCAGCAACGCGGCGCACAAAGCTTCCTCCTAAAAAGCCATCAACGACACGGTGGTCAAAGGATAAGGATAAATACATTATACTTCGAATTGCTATTTCATCTCCTTTTTCGGTTTCGATAACTTCTGGGCGTTTTTTAATGATTCCCAATGCTAAAATGGCAACTTCGGGCTGGTTGATTATTGGTGTTCCCATCACGCTTCCAAAAGTTCCAACGTTGGATATCGTGAACGTACTTCCTTTGATATCGTCACCTGCTAACTTGTTTTCTCTGGCTTTATTTGCCAATTCGTTGACGTTTTCAGCCAATGTTTTTAAATCTTTGGTGTCTGCGTTTTTTACAACAGGTACAATTAAGTTACCACTTGGTAATGCAGTTGCCATTCCGATATTAATATCTTCTTTTACGATAATATTATTACCATCTACTGAAGCATTTATATTCGGAAAATCCTTAACCGCTTGTGCTACTGCTTCCACAAACAAAGGTGTAAACGTTAAACGCTCACCATACTTTTCTTGAAATGCTTTTTTATTAGCATTTCGCCAATTCACCATGTTGGTTAAATCGGCTTCCACATAAGCCGTCACGTGTGGCGATGTATGTTTTGAATATACCATGTGATCAGCAATCATCTGGCGCATTCGATCCATCTCTATGACTTTCCCTTTTCCTTTATCGAATGTCAATTGCGGTATGCGATATGCTGTTGGGTCTTGCGTTACTGGTTGTGCAAATTTGTATGGTCGTCCTTCCTCTATATAATTGAACACATCACTTTTTCGTAATCTACCTTCATTTCCTGTTGCAGGAATTCTGGCCAGTTCCTCAAAACTGATGTGGTGTTCTTTAGCTATTTTTATGATTAATGGTGAAAAGAAAGTGTTTGAATTTGAAGTTGAAAATGAAGTTGAAGTTGAAACCGATTGTGTTGATTTTGGTCTTTTGACTGTTTTTTTCTTTATTTGAGATTCTTCGCTATCGCTCTGAATGACATTTTCCTTCTTTGAAGAATTAATTTCTTCTGAAACTTCTAAAATAGCTAGAACCTCTCCTACTGGAACTACATCTTTTGCTTTAAACAGGGTTCTCACCAATGTACCTGAAGCAGGTGCTGGCACTTCGTTATCAACTTTATCTGTAGCAACTTCTAAAATGATATCTCCTTCCTCAAATGTATCACCCTCATTGACCAACCAATTAAGGATAGTCCCTTCCGTGATACTCTCTCCCATTTTGGGCATTTTTAATTCAAAATTTTTCAAACTTAGACTCATTTTAATTCAAGGATTAAAGATACCAAATATTAGTTTTTTCAGATGTTAAAAGCTTTTAAATTAACCCATAAAAGAATTTCATTCTTATTTTTATTTATATTGAAGTTTTTTATTCTTTTATATTTAATATTTTTAAACTCTCATAATAAAATTTTCTTATGGCTATTGTACTCGATAGAATTGACACACAAATCCTAAGTATCCTTCAAAATAACAGCAACCGCACCACAAAGAGTATTGCTGAAGAATTAGGCATGACCACTTCACCAGTTTTTGAACGGATTAAAAAGCTCGAAAAAGAAGGCTATATCAAAAAGTATGTTGCAGTTTTAAATCATAAAAAAATAGGCTTAAAGCTTACAGTTTTTATTGGTATAACATTACAGGGACACACAAGAAGTTATCTTGAAAAATTCGTCAAAGAAATCAATAATTTCCCTGAAATTGTAGAGTGCCATAGAGTCAGTGGAAATTTTGACTACCTACTTAAACTTGTTGTTGAGGATATTGAAGCTTACGAGACGTTCATCATTTCAAAATTGACGCTTCTACCCTATTTGGGTAATGTACAGAGTTTGATAACGCTTTCGACAGGCAAAGAAACTAATGAGATTGATTTGAGTAGGGTTTAAATCTGGCTCTTGGCTCTTGGCTAAAGTTTTATTTCTTGAAAGTTTCTCTCAAAGTTTTATAAATATCATCTTGAAGTTTCATGTTCTCGGGAACTTCTCTAAGCGGTTCTACTTCCCTGAGAGATTCATGGCAATCTTCTGGTAATTGCTGATAAAGCTGTGTTCCTTTTGTTTTCCATTCGATCATGTCGTCGCTCACTTGTTTTACCACTTTTGCTGGATTACCAACCACCAAACTTCGCATTGGAATTATAGTTTCGGCCTTAACAAATGCCATGGCTCCTACGATAGATTCATCGCCAATTTCAGCATCATCCATGATGACTGTGTTCATACCAATTAAGCAATTACGACCTAAATTAGCACCGTGAATGATAGCTCCATGACCAATATGCGCACTTTCTTTAAGTGTTATGGACTTACCTGGAAACATATGCACCGTACAGTTTTCCTGAACATTAACTCCATCTTCCAAAATGATTTGTCCCCAATCACCACGAATTGCTGCGCCTGGACCAACATAACAGTTTTTACCAATGATGACATTGCCTGTGACCGCTGCCAAAGGATGCACAAAACTGCTTTCGTGAACGACTGGCGTATAGCCTTTAAATGAATAAATCATATTTTTTGAATATGTCATTCAGAGCAAAGCGAAGAATCTCATCATGAGATTGCCACGTCCTTCGTCCTCGCAATGACGTTCTTATTTATATGTTTTCAACTTTTCTTTTGTAAACTCACTCAACACCAATCTTCCACTAGTTGCTGCACGTTCTGCCAATAACTCATCCCAATCATCTGTGCCTTTCCAGAAGACTTTTTTCATTTCGAGCATTGCTTCTGTGTTGTAAGTACATAAATGCTCTACGGTTGTTTTTACAGCTTCGTCTAATGCTTCTGTGCTTTCATAAACATGTGTGAACAATCCTTTTTGTTTAGCCCATTCTGGTGGGTAGAAAGAATTGGCATCAATAGCAATTTGCGACATCGCACTCAATCCCATTTTGCGCTCAATAGCTGGTCCAACTACAAATGGTCCGATTCCAATATTAAGTTCACTCAATTTTATGGCTGCAAATTTTGTTGCCATACAATAATCGGTTGATGCTGCGAGTCCTACTCCTCCACCAACTGTTTTTCCTTGAATTCTTCCAATGATGAATTTAGGACATTTACGCATCGCATTAATCACATTAGCAAAACCTGAAAAGAATACTTTTCCTGTGGCTTCATCGTTGATGTTAATCAGCTCATTAAAACTTGCGCCTGCACAAAACGTTCTGTCTCCTCCACTTTTTAGAACGATAACTTTAATAGCATCGTTTTGTCCAGCTTCAGTAATTGTATTTGCTAATTTTGCTAATACATCTCCTGGCAAGGAATTGTGTGCAGGGTGGAAAAATTCTATGTATCCTACTTCGTTTTCTATGGTTTGTTTTACGTATGGGTCACTCATGTTTCTTTATTTGTCATTCCACACTTGATGCGGAATCTATTTTTATTTCTTTATGTTCATTTTGTCTTGAAACAAAACGAACCAAAAATTCAAGTTGAAATGAGGAATTTTTCAATCTCTTATCGAGCTTGAAAACCAAAAATAAAATCTAAATTTCTTCCAAGGCTTCAGAAATTTTTAACGATTTGATTTTTATATTCTGTATTTCAACATTACCCACTTGCTGTCTTTCTTCTAAAATCTAACAGCGTAGCGGTCTATTTTCTATTTACAATAATCCGAACTGCTCGAAATGATGATTCAAATGTTTTCTTTCCAACAAATACGATTCGTATTTATTCAACTCTCCAAAGACTAAATTCTTCAATTTAGCATCTGGATTTTCTTTAAAAAACTCAATATATTTCTCGCGTTGGGCTTTAAATTTCTCAATGGCTGTTTGTAAATCTGGATGCTTTAAGTCATCCAACTTATCTTTTTCTAACAAAGGGAAATTAGTGTTCTGTGGAAATTTATCGTAGTTGTATAAACTAGTGTGTACCTTTTCTAATATCTTTTCAGGGGTAGCGATTTCAAAATCTTGAATTTCACCTGAAGCAATTTTATAGGTGTACTCCAAATGCTCAATCATGTGCTGTGGTGTCATGATTCCCCATTTTGGTTTTGTTTCTTCAGAAAGTTTAGACAAACATTCATCAATCTTTTCATCTGTCATTTCCACAAAGGTTTCTTGCTTTTTCTGAACCATTGTCAATACCGTTGCAAATGCCACTTTCTCATCGTTGTTTGCGTCAAAAATTTCGGCATACCATTTTACAATACCGCTAGGATGTTCCGCAGAAGCCACATCTCTATCTACTTTTTGCTTACAGGTTAGTCGAACATAAATTGTATCGTTATGATATAAAGGACGAAGGAATCTACACTCTTCTAATCCATAATTTGCAGATACTGGCCCTTTATTTGGATAGACAAATAATCCTGCTGCTGCCGAAATGATAAAATAACCATGCGCTGTTCTCTTCTCGAAAATACTTCCATCTAGTGATGTGATATCTGTATGTGCGTAGAAATGATCCCAAGTCAGATTGGAAAAGTTAATGATATCAGTATCTGTAAATGTACGGTTGTGGGTTTTCATGGACATTCCTGGTTCGATGTCTTCCCAATGGTATTTAAATGGATGCTGTTCGGCTTCCTTATACTTTGCATTTTGCTGATAGATGCCAGTGATTTCAGTCAATGTGGTTGGCGACCCTTGAATGGCTGTACGTTGCAAATAATGTTTTATACCTCGCATGCCTCCCATTTCTTCTCCGCCACCTGCTCGTCCAGGACCACCATGAACTAAATATGGCAATGGTGAACCATGACCTGTACTTTCTTTAGCCATATCACGATTAATAACCATGATTCTTCCATGATGTGATGCTGCATTCACTACATAATCTTTAGCAATCTTATCGTCGTTGGTTGCAATGGAAGATACTAATGATCCTTTACCCATTTGCGCTAACTGAACTGCTTCGTCCATTGACTTGTAAGGCATAATAGTACTTACTGGTCCGAAGGCTTCACGTTCGTGAACAATTGTGTTTTGGAACGGATGGTCTGTTCTCAATAAAATTGGACTAATAAACGCTCCTTTTTTAGCATCTGCTCCAATAGTTTCGATTTTATCTAAATCTCCATAAACAATTTGTGCTTCTTTTGCTAAGTCGTTTACAGAATCTCTTACTGCCTGTACTTGTTGACGACTCACCAAAGAACCCATTCTAACTTCTTTAAGTCTCGGATCTCCAATGGTGACTTTATCTAATGCTTTTCCTAAGTGGATTTGAACGTCTTCTACTAAATTTTCTGGCACAATAATTCTACGGATTGCAGTACATTTTTGACCTGCTTTAACAGTCATTTCTTTTCGAACTTCTTTGATAAACAAATCGAATTCAGGTGTGCCAAGCACTGCATCTTCTCCTAATATAGAAGCATTTAAAGAATCGGCTTCCATCGTGAATGGCACAGATTCCTGAATCAATCTTGGATGTGCTTTTAACAGTCGACCTGTTGAAGCAGAACCTGTAAACGTTACTACATCTTGAGATTCTACTGTATCTAGAATGGATTTCACTGTTCCGTTTATAATTTGAAGTGCGCCTTCTGGTAAAATGCCAGAATCTATAATAGTTCTCGCTACAGCTTCCGCTAAATACGATGATGATGGTGCTGGTAAAACGACTGCTGGCACTCCAGCCATCCAATTAACAGCACATTTTTCTAACATGCCCCAAACTGGGAAATTAAAGGCGTTGATATGAACAGCCACACCTTTTTTTGGCACCATAATATGATGCGCCATAAAGCGTCCACCACGCGATAAATCGATTGGATCGCCTTCCACGTGAAAGGGTTGGTTTGGAAACAATTTTCGTAATGATGCATTGGCAAATAGGTTGCCAAAACCACCTTCAATATCAATCCAACTATCTACTTTGGTTGCTCCAGTTCTGTAACTTAAGTCGTAAAATGAATCCTTTCTTTTGGTAAGATATAATGCTAACTTTTTTAGCATATTTCCACGTTCTTGAAAGGTCATTTTACGAAGTGTTTCGCCTCCTTTTGTTCTTCCGTAGTTTAAGATTTCTGGAATATCTAACCCTTCAATGGCGACGCTTGTGAATGCTTCACCTGTTATTGCATCTAGGATTGGTGTTCCTTCTTCTTTTCCTGATGTCCATTGTCCTTGGACGTAGTGTTGTATTTTTCTCATAATAAATTAAGCCATTATTCTAATAATTCTTCCTGTAATTTTCCCTTCGATTGATTTTACATATCCATCGACAATTTTGCGCATTGGCACTGGTGTATTGCCAGGGAAATAATCTTTGTACTTCTCATATGCATCTTCTACCAAATCTGAAGAAACAGCATTAATTCTTATTCCATTTTCTAATTCTAGGGCTACTGCCTTTACAAAACTGTGAATTCCACCATTAACCATTGCTGCACTTGTTGTCATATCTACTGGGTCATCTGCAAGAATACCTGTAGATAGCGTGATGGAACCATTTGGGTTTAAATAATCCTTACCAATCCGAACAACATTAACTTGTCCCATCAGTTTACTTTTTATACCAATGTAAAAATCGTCTTCGGTTAGGTTATTAAATTTATCCCATTTTGCATCTCCAGCAATGGCAACGATAGCATCTAATCTTCCGACATTTTCAAACATCGATTTTATAGATTTAGCATCTGAAAAATCGACAATTACATCACCAGAATTTCGACCAGCAACTAAAACTTCATGCTTTGCTGAAAGTCTTTCTGTAACTTTTTTACCAATGGTTCCGTTTCCTCCTATTATTAGTATTTTCATTTACACTCGTTCTATAATTGCTGCATACCCTTGTCCAACTCCAATACACATGGTTACCAAGGCGTACTTTTTATTTTGTTCACGTAATTCTAAAGCTGCTGAATAAGCAATTCTTGCTCCTGTTACTCCTAATGGATGACCAATTGCGATTGATCCTCCATTTGGGTTTAATCTTGGATCATCATCTGCAATTCCCCAAGCTCTGGTGCATGCCAAGGCTTGTGCTGCAAAGGCTTCGTTGAGCTCGATGATATCCATATCATCCATAGTTAATCCAGCTTTAGCTAATGCTTTGTTTGATGCTTCAACAGGACCTATACCCATAATTCTTGGTTCTACTCCAACCACTGCCGAACTTACAATTCTTGCTAATGGTTTAAGATTATATTTTTTTACTGCGTCTTCTGAAGCGATAATGGTTGCTGCAGCGCCATCGTTTAATCCTGAAGAATTTCCTGCGGTTACGCTTCCTTTTTCTTTTTTAAAGGCTGCTCTTAATTTTCCTAATACTTCCAAAGATGTATTTGGTTTTACAAATTCATCTTTAGAAAATTGGATTGGGTCTTTTTTGCGTTGCGGAATTTCAACAGTTACAATTTCCTTTGCTAGTCTTCCATTTTCTTGTGCCTTAGTCGCCTTCATCTGGCTCCAATACGCAAACTTATCTTGGTCTTCTCTTGAAATATTATATTTTTCAACCAAATTTTCAGCAGTATTTCCCATGCCGTCTGTACCGTACATTACTTCCATTTTCGGGTTGATAAAACGCCATCCGAAACTACTATCATACATTTTTGCATCAGTCCCAAAGGCACTTGATGGTTTTGCAATAACGTATGGTCCACGAGTCATATTTTCTACGCCTCCAGAAATAAACACATCGCCATCTCCAGCTTTAATCGCTCTATTGGCATGTATTATTGCTGATAAACCTGAACTGCATAAACGGTTTACTGTTTCGCCAGGCACTGTAAAGGGCATTCCTGCTAATAGTGATGACATACGCGCTACATTCCGATTGTCTTCTCCTGCTTGATTGGCACAGCCCATGATAACATCGTCGTAGGCTTCTTTTGGAATGTTTGGATTTCGTTTTACGATTTCTTCAATGACAATGGCTCCTAAATCGTCTGTACGAACAGCTGATAAAGTGCCTTTGTAACTTCCTATTGGTGTTCTTATTCCGTCTATTATATATGCTTCTTTCATAATTATTTTTATGGATTCCGCATCAAGTGCGGAATGACAAACTATTTAAAATCTTACTCTTCCCAGTCTTTTTTTGTGCGATACACTACACCTTTAAAAAGCGCAACTAATTCTTCGCCTCGTTTTACTTCTACTATATTAAATCCTAATTTATTATTAACCTTTTCTATAATGCATTCTGCAACTAAATAATCTCCTTCATTTAATGCTTCAATATGGTTGATGCTCGTTTCTATGGAAACTGCATATTTTCCATGCGTATTTGATGTAAACCCAAATGCAGTATCAGCCAAAGTATAACTAACGCCTCCATGAGCATAGTTCATGCTATTCAACATTTCTCTTCGAATCGTCATCCCTATTTTAACGCGACCTATTTCAGATTCAATTATCTCGATTCCCATCCAGGTACTGAATGCATCTTGACTTAACATTTTATGTGGGATATGTTCTCCTTTCATATTCATTTTGTCATTGCGAGGACAAAGGACGTGGCAATCTCATTGAGAGATTCTTCGCTTCGCCCTGAATGACATTTTAGTTAAAAAATGTTTTATTTTCTTTATTCATTTTTCGCAACAGTGGACTGCAACGATATCTATCTTCGTGATATTCGTTATACAATTCATCCATTTTACTCACGCACCAATCGATGCCTTTTTCATCTGCCCAAGCCAATAATCCTTTTGGGTAATTAACGCCTTTTGTCATAGCATTGTCAATGTCTTCTGCGGATGCTATGTTTAAAAATAGTGCATCTGCCGCTTCGTTGATTAGCATGACTAATACACGATCGAATATTTTTTGTTCTAGTTCTTTATCATGAGATTCCTTCGCTTTGCTCGGAATGACAATGCGACCGTTTTCATCATAATCGTAATACCCTTTTCCAGACTTACGGCCTAAATACCCTGCTTCAGCAAAACGTTTTTGTGTAAATGCTGGCTTGTATCTTGGGTCGAAATAAAAGGCTGTGAATACGGTTTCGGTTACTGTGTAATTGACATCATTACCTATAAAATCCATCAACTCGAAAGGTCCCATTCTGAAACCACCTAGTGTTTTTAAGCTGTGATCAATGGTTGCAAAACCCGCCTGACCGTCGGGCAGGTCGGCTATACCTTCTTCATAGATTCTTAATGATTCACCGTAAAATGGTCTTGCCACACGATTCACTATAAATCCAGGTGTGTCTTTTGCAACGGCAACAGTTTTTTTCCAATTCTTAATGGTTTCAACAGATGTATCCAAAACAGCTTTTGAGGTCTGAATCGCAGGAATTACCTCAACCAATTTCATTAATGGCGCTGGATTGAAAAAATGAATTCCGATGCAACGCTCTGGTTTTTGCAATGAGGCTGCGATAGATGCAATTGATAAACTCGATGTGTTTGATGCAATGATACAATCATCTGCCACATAGCTTTCTAATTCTGAAAACACCTTTTGTTTGATGTCAAGATTTTCAATAATCGCTTCTATGGTCAGGTTTGAATCTGATAAATCTTTTAAGCTATCGACATAATAAATATTAGATTGAATCCTTGTTTTTTCGGCGCCATCAATTCGACCTTTTTCAATAAGACGACTTAATATTTTTTCAAGACTTGTTTTGGCTTTGTCTAAAGCAGCTTGATTGGTATCGTATAATTTTACAGTACAACCAGCAGTAGCCGCTACTTGAGCAATGCCGCTTCCCATTGTTCCGCTTCCTATTATTCCTACGTTCATATTTTATTTTTCATTTTGATGAGATCCTGAAACAACACTTCGACTGCGCTCAGTGTGACAGTTCAGGATGACAAACCTTTAAAAATGGAAGGTTTGTTACATCTACATTTCCGCCAGATAAAATGATTCCGACGTTTTTATTTTTAAACTCTTCTTTATTCTTTAATACCGCTGCAAAAGGTAGAGCGCTTGATGGTTCTACTAACACCTTCATACGCTCCCAAATCAGTTTCATAGCTTCGATAATTTCGTATTCTTCAACACGAATAATCTTATCGACATACTTTTTAATAATTGGAAAATTTCTATCCCCCAATTGAGTTCGCAACCCATCTGCAATGGTATTTGCTATCTTATTAGTTTCAATTTTACCCGAAGCTAAAGAACGATAAGCATCATCTGCTTCAGAAGGTTCAGCACCTATCACTTTGCAGTTATCTGAAAAATTATGCACTGCCAGAGCTGTTCCGGCTATTAAACCACCTCCTCCAATCGGTGTTAAAATCACATCCAAATTTGGTTGCTTCTCTAACAGCTCTATAGTAGCTGTACTATTGCCATAAATTACCTCATCTTGATTTGATGGATGCAGAAATGACGCACCTTTTTCTTCTCTAACTTTATTGGCTGCAGCTTCTCTCGCTTGAAGTGTTGATTCGCATTCTATAATTTCACCTTCATAAGTTCTTACACCATCTTTTTTTACTTGAGGTGCGCTTTCTGGCATAACGATATAGGCTTTTACACCTAATTTTTGTGCTGCTAATGAAACTGCTTGTGCAAAATTACCAGACGAATGTGTGACTACTCCTTTTTGTCTTTCATCTTCTGATAACGATAGTATAGCATTGGTTGCTCCACGCATTTTAAACGCACCCATTTTTTGAAAGTTCTCACACTTAAAAAACAAATTACAGCCTGCTTTTTCATTCAATAATTGTGATGTTAACACAGGTGTTTGGTGAATAAATGGTTTTATTCGGTTGTGGGTTTGTATGAGGGTTTGTTTATTCATATTGGTTCTCGATACAAAATTGCAGAAAAAGCAATTTCACTCGAACTGACGTTATTCTAGTTTCCTTTAAAATTTGGTTTCCGTTTTTCTATAAACGCTGCAACACCTTCTGCATAGTCATCACTTCCTGCAGCGGTTATTTGGTTTTTAGATTCTAAAGCCAATTGTTCCTCTAAATTATTAGTTAATGACTTATTAAATGTTCTTTTGATAAGACCCAATGCCTTGGTAGGTAAATTCGCCATTTTAGCAGCTACATTATCAATCTCTTCCTTGAATTTATCTGAAGGTACATATTTATATATCATTCCTATTCGCTCTGCCTCTTCTGCAGAAACCTTATCTCCTAACATCGCTAAAGCAGAAGCTTTTTGAAATCCTATTAACCGTGGTAAAAAGAATGTCCCAGCGCTATCCGGTATAAGTCCAATAAGGCTAAATGCCTGAATAAAACTTGCCTTCTCATCCGCAATTACAACATCGCATGCAAGAGCAATATTTGCTCCAGCACCAGCTGCAACACCATTCACTGCTGCAATTATTGGCTTTTCTATATTTCGAATTCTTGATATTATAGGATTGTAATGTTCTTCGAGTATTTTCTTAAACCCAGGATTTAATTCTGGACTTGTCACTTCCTTTAAATCCTGACCTGCACAAAAGGCCTTTCCGCTTCCTTTAACAACAATTGCCCTTACTTCATCATCTGCCTCACAATCATCTAAAATATTCTGCAAGCGTAATGCCATTTCTCGATTGAAGCTATTAAAAACTTCTGGTCTGTTTAGCGTGATATGCGCTATATTGTTTTCTATTTTTAATAATATGCTTTCTGACATAAATCAATTTTATATTAGATTCCGAATCCCCGCCTGACGGTCGGGCAGGAAGTGCAGAATGACAAAATATTTATTTGTTCTCGATACACCACGCTTTTGGCGTGGCACTCGAACTGACGTTAACTTTAATTTGATGAGATTCTTCGCTTTGCTCTGAATGACATCTAGTTCTTTTTATGAGATTCCTACTTTCATAGAAATTTGTTACTTCAAACATTTAAAATAGTCAAACGGTTCTTGGCAATCCTCACATTGAAATTGTGCTTTACATGCTGTTGAACCAAACTGACTCACCATCCTAGTATTTTGCGAACCGCAATTGGTACACTTCACAATTCGCTTACCATTAAGCAATACCTCTTTATCTGCTTCTGCATCTAAAGGTGCTGCTATTCCGTATTCTTCTAATGCTTTTCGTCCTCTAGGTGTAATCCAATCGGTTGTCCAAGCTGGATGAAGAATCAATTCTACTTGGGGATCATAACCTGCATCTAATAAAGCCTTTTTTATATCATCACCTATGACATCCATTGCAGGGCAACCACTATAGGTTGGTGTAATTTCTACTTTTACAATATTATTTTCAATGATTGCAGAACGAACAACTCCCATATCCATGATGGATAATACTGGGATTTCTGGGTCAGAGACTTTTTCTAAAATCTCAACCAATTTTGAATCTATGTTTTGTTCTGTAGTTGTCATATTTACTTCTCGATACAATTTGCTCATTCCTCACAAATCACTCGAAGTGACGATTTATTTATTTTCAATGAGACTCTTCGACTGCGCTCAGAGTGACACTTAATTTCAATTGATGAGATCCTGAAACAAGTTCAGGATGACAAATCAAAGATTTGTTACCATTCCATATTAGGATACGCACGTTGCATATACTGTAACTCAGCCAAGATATATCCTAAATGTTCTGTATGAACCCCTTTTTTACCTCCTTTTTGAAAATACTTAGACTCAGGAACTTCTAAAGTAGCCTCTTCTAAAAGTTCTTTTACATTCTTAAAATACGCATCTTTTAGCTTTGTCACATCAACTCCTATCCCTTCAGAAACCATAGCTTTATCAGCTTCTGTTTGGTGGAATAACTCATCGGTATATGTCCATAGGTCATCTATAGCTTCTTGTGTCTTCACTTTACTTTCTTCCGTACCATCACCTAAACGCTTAATCCAATCAGATGAAAAACGTTCGTGATAACTCACTTCTTTTATGCTCTTATTAGCAATTGCTGAAAGGGTTAAATCTGTACTTTTCTGTAATTCGTTTAGAAAAGCTAAATGATAAACATCAAATAAAAATTGACGTCCCAAAGTATATGCAAAGTTTGTATTAGGTTGTTCTACTAATAATACATTCTTGTAGTCACGTTCTTTTCGTAGCATTGCGATATCATCTTCAGTTCTGCCATCATCTGCAATCTTACTTGCGTATTGGAAGTAACTCCTTACTTGACCAAACAAATCCAAAGAAATATTAGTACATGCAATATCAGTTTCTAGACTTGGCCCATGTCCACATAGTTCGCCCATCCTTTGACCAAGGATTAAGCTGTTATCAGCAATACCAAGAATGTAGTTGTATAAGTTTTCGTTTTTCATTTTTACTTCAATTGAGACTCTTCGACAAGCTTAGAGCGACATTTCGTTTTGTTTTTTTAATGAGATGCTGAAACGAGTTCAGCATGACGCAAGCGTCACATATGCTTTACATCGTCTGGTAACTCATAAAAGGTTGGGTGACGGTACACCTTGTCCTGAGCAGGCTCAAACAACTCCCCATTATTTTCAGGGTTTGAAGCAGTAATATGTTTTGATTCAACAACCCAAATACTTACACCTTCATTTCTTCTAGTGTAAACATCGCGAGCATTTTCTAATGCCATATCTGAATCAGCAGCATGCAAACTGCCACAATGCCTGTGTTCTAATCCGTTTTTACTTCTTACGAAAATCTCCCAAAGGGGCCAATTTTTACTCATTTGAAAATGAATTTGAAATTGAAGTTGAATTCGAATCGCTTCAATTTATATTTTTAATTCTTGTTACTATAATTCTAATTAATTGATCATTTTCGTCTTTTAAGACCTTTAAATCTTCTTCTGAAAATAATTTTGCTTTAGTTTGAATATTCAAGTTTCTTAACGATTCTCTTAATTCTTTTAAGCAAATCCTCAGTTTATTTATTTTGTCTCTATCTGTTCCAGCACCTAAAACTTCGCCATAATTTAATGCTGAAGAGCAAGAAGACCGAATTATTTGTTTTGCTAAATAATCTCCCGCATAAGACAATGGTTTTTTATCATATAAAAGAATAACAGCTGCTGCGAAATCCTCTAGTCTTTCAGTTAAATCAAACTTTATATCGGGCATATTTCAATTTCATTTTCGATTTCAACTTCAATTAAACTGCTTGTTTTTCTTTTCTTTCTTGCTTTTTTACAGCATGCGCCATTGCGGCATCTCTCACCCACTCACCACGCTCCCAGGCACCAACTCTTGCTTTCATACGTTCCTTATTGCATGGGCCATGGCCTTTAACTACTTGCCAAAACTCATCCCAATCGATCTCTCCAAAATCATAACTCTGTCGATCTTCACTCCATTTTAAATCTGGGTCTGGGATTGTTAAGCCTAAAATATCAGCTTGAGGCACGGTCTGATCTATAAACTGTTGACGTAGTTCGTCATTGGTTTTACGCTTTAACTTCCACTTCATAGATTGCTCCGTATGAACAGATTTATCATCAGTGGGCCCTAACATCATCAAACTAGGCCACCACCATCTATTTAATGCATCTTGTGCCATATTCTTTTGCTCTGCTGTTCCGTTACAAAGTTTTAACATGATTTCATAACCTTGTCTCTGGTGAAAACTCTCTTCTTTACACACACGAATCATGGCTCTTGCATAAGGCCCAAATGATGTATTACAAAGTGGCACTTGGTTAATAATCGCTGCACCATCAACGAGCCATCCAATAGCTCCCATATCTGCCCAAGTCAGTGTTGGATAATTAAAAATACTGGAATACTTAGCCTTACCAGTATGCAATTGTTCGTACATTTCTTCACGAGAAATCCCTAAAGTTTCTGTCGCTGAATATAAATACAACCCATGACCTGCTTCATCTTGCACTTTTGCCAACAGTGCTACTTTTCTCCTCAATGAAGGTGCTCTTGTTATCCAATTACCTTCTGGTAACATCCCCACAATTTCGGAATGTGCATGTTGTGACATCTGACGAATATGCGTCTGACGATACTTCTCGGGCATCCAGTCTTTAGGTTCAATTTTCTCGTCACGTGCAATACGCGCTTCAAATTGTTCTTCTAGATTTTTTATTTGTTCTTCACTCATAGTTTTAGCTTTTGGCTATTAGCTCTTTGCTTTTAGCTAGTGAAACTTATTTTTCTTTTTTCAATATTTTTTAAACGTCAAAATCAACAACGACACTTTCTGATGTTGGTACTGCTTGACAACTCAGTACCAAGTTCTGTGACACTTCCTTGTCATCTAAAGCATAGTTGATTTTCATTTCAACAGAGCCTTTTTTGACTTCGCACTTACATGTACTACACACTCCACCTTTACAAGCAAAAGGCAAATCTGCCCCAGCACCAAGTGCTGCATCAAGGATGTTGTCGTACTCTTTAGTCATTGTAAACTGAAACTCCTTCCCTCCATCTACTATGGTTACTTCTGTTCCTTCAACTTTTTGCTTTGCTAAACGCTCGGCACGTTTTATGTCTTCATCAGAAAGACCAGTCACAAACAATTCAAAATGCACATATTCCTTGGGCAACCCTGCTTTAATAAGGTAATCACCCACATACTTCACCATCTGTTCCGGACCACAAAGAAATACTTCACTCGTGTCTGGTATATCAATAAAAGTGTTAGTCAACACCTTCATTTTATCATCATCGAATCGTCCGTTAAACAATTCTATATCTCGCTTTTCCTTGGTTAAGAAATAGTATATCTCTAATCTTCCAAAATAGGTGTTTCTTAATTGTTCAAGTTCCTCTTTAAAGATAATTGATTTTGCTGTTTTATTAACGTAAAACAGTTTACAAGTTGAGTTCGGCTCTTCTGATAAATGCGTTTTTATCATGGATAGAATTGGCGTAATGCCACTACCTGCACTAAAGAACAAATAGTTTTTAGCTATTTTTTTTTCCGCTTCAACCCCAAATGTCCCACTTGGCTCCATCACATCTAAATAGTCGCCTGTTTTCAGTACATTGTTAATGTAGGTTGAAAATTTACCTCCAGGAATTTGTTTAACTGCAACTTGCCATTTGTTTTCAACAGGACTAGAGCATAACGAATAGGAACGACGAACATCTTCTCCGTCAATATCAGTTTTCAAGGTTAAATGTTGTCCTTGTCTAAACTTAAATCTTTCCTGAAGATCATTCGGAATGTCAAAAGTTACCACTGAAGTATCTCCAGTTTCCTTATATATATCTGCAACTTTTAAGTTGAAAAACTCTGCCATATTGTGAATTAAATCAAACTAACAACTGTTAGTTTATGTTACAAAGATAAGAAATTTAAATCAGATTCCCATATCCATGGGAATGACAATTAAACTGAAACCTCAATGCTAAGCATTGAGGAATTTATTTTCAACTATTTGTTAATTCCGGTAAGTAGGATTTGGCACAGATCTCTTGATAACGCTTGTGGATCCACAATATCTTTTTTTGGTATCCATAGGTAAAGAGATCGTAATGTTGATAACATTGAAAACATAAGGACCTCAGGGTTTACTGGCTTAATTTCGTTTTCTATAATACCCTTTTCAACTATACTTTTAAAATTGGCTTCATAAGTTTGGCGGAGGCTTAAATAATAACTTAGTTTACCTTCTAGATGCATCCAGTCCGAATTTAATGCAGCCAGCCCATCCGCATTTTCAACAGCAATATTGACGTGTAATTCAATAATTTTCTGAAGCTTAACAAAGCTATTTTCATTAGAAGCTACAACAGTATTCATCCCTTTTGTAAAATCTTCGGCTATTGCTAATACTATATGCTGAAGAATGGCTTGTTTAGAGTCAATATGGTTGTAAAGACTTGCGGCTTTAATGCCCATTGCCTCTGCCAAGTAGCGCATAGTCACAGCACTATAACCTTTTTCTTTAAAAAGCTTGGCTGCTACTCTAATGATTTCTTCTTTTCGGGTTTCTTTACTCAATACTTAAATTTTTTACTACACAATTTGTAAATTTAAGCAAAAAAGAACCTATGGGATTTTGGGATTTTATTATTGGTACAAAAAAGAGGCAAGTTGAAAAGTTTTTAAACAAAGGTGCTGTCATTTTGGATGTGAGGACACAACGCGAATGGGACAAAGGACATATTGAAGATTCTGTACATATTCCTTTAGATGAATTAAACAATCGTGTTGAAGAGCTAAAGCAGCTAAACAAACCTATTATTGCGTGTTGTCAAAGTGGTGTTAGGTCTGCCAAAGCAGCAAAATTTTTAAACCTTCATAATATTGAAGCGACTAATGGCGGTGGCTGGGTAAGCCTTAAAGAAAAGCTATAATTTGATATCCTGAAGTTTTTCAGAAGATGTAATTGGCATTTCATTGTACTTTAAAGTCCACCCCAAGGAGTTGGTGAGAATATAAAATTTACCCAGTTCGCTCAATAACCTATTCTGTGCATTTGACTTAAGGTCTGACCCTTCAATCTTTTTCATTAATGATTTTTTGACTGTTTCCTTAATATCATTATAATCTTTAGCTTCAAATTGATTAAAAAAATCAGCCTGAACATCATAATATTCTAAATCAGGACTAATTTTTATTTCCTCATCAGGAATCGAAAGAATATGTAAGGTTTTAGACGGCTCATCTAATTCATATTCAATTTTTGACAAATCGTAGGAAACGGTAACATCGGCATTGACTACTACCAATGCCGTTTTCTCAGCAGATAGCAAATCCCCAAAATAGGCTTTTGAGTTTTTATAGCTAAAGACCTCACTAAAATGACCTTCAGTAACAATCAGCTTGCTGACATTTTTTAATTGTTCTTGAATTAAAGCTGAATTCTCCTTAAGGATAATCTCATCCTTGCGTTTCTCCCCACAATACTTAAACGTAAATAACACGAGTAATGTCACAACAACACCGAATAAAATCTTTCTCATACTGAAATGTAGCGAAAAATTAGTAATTGAGTTATTAATGAGCTCCTAATATCTTGAAATACTGTGTAAAAAAAACGCTAGTCGCTTTCGACAATGAAAGCCTGACTAGCATTTAATCCTTAATTAATAGCAGTGTAAACATACCTCTATTAATTGTAAGAAAATTAACCTTAAAGTTAAGTAAAGGTTAATTTTTTTTAAGCTCTAATTTTTCAGCAAAATAATCGCAAAAATCCTTCATCGTTGCTGTCATTTTTTCGTCTTGTGTTGCACGGTGAAATGTATCGCTCATTGTAACCAGCGTTTGATGAAAAAACAACTTCATCTCATCAACAGGCATATCTTTTGTCCACAGATCAATCTTTAAGGTTTCTTGTGCCTTACTATCCCAAACAGAGAGCATAATGGCTTTAGCCTCTTCATTTTTTACTCCTCCATCTTCGGCTGACCACTTTAATTTTTCTGGAACACGGTTTTCATCCAATTCCACATTAAGTTCTATCTTAGATGTAATTACTTTCGACATTATTTTTTTGGTTTATATTTTGAATCTCTAAAAATGGTTTCTGGTTTTGTTTGAAGGATTGTTTTAAAATCGGCACCAGTTTTCTCAGCATAGGTCCTAACAATTTGCCACCCCATAAACTGCCCTAATCTCCCTGGTGACTCATTATCTAACTCTAAATAAAACTTAGAATACGGTGCAGGTGCAATAAATCGGGTCACTAATTTTGGGTCAGTACTATACAAAAGTTCTTTTTCAATAAAATACGTCCAAATTTGGTTTTCATTGATTTCCGCCCAATCGAATTGCCCTTGTGTGTATCCTATTTTTTCGGCATCTGTTTTAAACGGAATCATAACATCCTTAAAATACAACAGCTTTCCGAAGAAAATCATTTCATCCAAAAATGTTCTTCTATTTGATTGATATGTATACGTCTTAGCCATTTCTTCTGCAACATCTGGCACTATTTGATCTTTTGTCATATTTGCTGCGATATAGCGTTGAATATTCTGGTAAAACCGATGATCTTCACCTAGATAATTATCTAATGCTATTAAAGCCAAAGTATCATTAACAATGGTCTTATTTCTATAGTCCACATCATTGGTTAAGGTAATAACCCTTGGAATAGAAAAATTCGTATCATAAAATTTTAAATGTTGAAAAAGAGACTTAAGTTCTGAAGTCGTTGTTTTAAAATCCCCAAATGCATCATCCACTTCATTTAATAGTTCATTTTGAAGCGAATCATTAAGTCTCGCTACCCATATAGAGTCTGGCACACGTCTAGAAAACAAAAAAGGGTATGCTGCTTTTAGTTTTGGCAAATCATTAGCCGTAGCATTTGCCACAGCCCTATCAAAACGCTCAACAGTAAAATCAACATCTACTTTTGCGATTTCATTTTCTAAAGAAGTATGTTCATCGCAACCCAATGTTAGTAAACAAAAAACCAAAAGAGCATACTTTAACGATTTCATATCATAAAACATTTTCAATCCTAATGTGTTTCGATTATTTTTGAACTGCAAAGGTACACTTCTTAAAACAAAATAATTGAAAATATGCAAACGGAAAAGGTTGTCCATTTCATTACAAATTGGCTAAGGGATTATGCTACAAATGCTGGTATTAATGGATTTGTTGTAGGCATTTCTGGAGGTATTGATTCCGCTGTAACCTCAACGCTTTGTGCACATACGGGCTTACAAGTTTTATGTATTGAAATGCCCATACACCAAGCGGAAAGCCATGTGAGCAGGGCTCAGGAGCATATTGCCCAATTAAAGGAACGTTTCGATAATGTTGATGATACTCGAGTAGACTTAACGCCGGTTTTTGAAGAATTTAAAACAGAAGTAAGCCTAGATGGCGCTGAAGCAACTGTAGATATGGCTTTGGCTAATACTAGAGCAAGGCTTAGAATGACCACGCTCTATTATTACGCTGGCTTATTAGGTCGACTTGTCGCTGGCACTGGCAATAAAGTTGAAGATTTTGGTGTAGGATTTTACACCAAATATGGAGATGGCGGAGTAGATTTAAGTCCTATTGCAGATCTGCTTAAATCTGAGGTTTACGCTATTGGAAAATTTCTAAAAGTACCCGAGTCTATTATGGAAGCTGCACCAAGTGACGGGTTGTTTGGTGATGCGCGTAGCGATGAAGATCAGATTGGTGCCTCATACCCAGAATTAGAATGGGCCATGCAGATGAAAGATGAAGGAAAATCAGCTGACGATTTTGATGGAAGACAAAAAGAAGTCTTTCAGATATTTATGAGATTCAACAGAATGAATCATCACAAAATGATTCCAATCCCAATTTGTGAAATTCCTAAAGAATTGAAATAGATTTTACTTTTTTAGCATTAAAACCCGTATCTCACTTAATTTTTGATTATTTTTGTTTAACAAATCTTCTGTTTTGTTATTCTTGACCATCACTTATTTTAACTAACCAAGATGTATTACATCTAAAAATTAAGGCCATGGTACAAATTTTAGTTGTTGACAATCACCCAATTGTAAGAAAAGGTCTTGAGTATTTTATAAATAACCAAGACAACCTTAACGTTATTGGCAGCCTATCTAGCGGCATAGAAATATTTGAATTCGTGCGCAGGAACAAGGTTGACATGATTATTTCAGAAATAGACCTACCCGAACTTAACGGCATTACAGCACTTAGAGCTATTAAAAAAGAACATAAACATATTAATGTTTTAATGCTCAGTAGTCAGCCAGAGGAAATTTATGCCATAAGTACTTTAAAAGCAGGTGCCTCGGGGTATGTACACAAATCAGCAGGCCTCGACAAAATATCCGAAGCTATAAATACATTGATTGAAGGAAAAGTGTATCTCAGTGAAAAAATGGACAAGCATTATAAGTTTGAAGACACACGCCGAACAAGGACTCGTATGTTCAAGAAACTATCTACAAGAGAGGTAGAAGTATTAAAATTGCTATCTGTCGGTAAGAAAAACAAGGAAATCGCCGAGGAATTACAGATTAACGAAAAAACGGTAAGCACCTACAAGGCGCGTTTGTTCAAAAAATTAAATGTCACTAATGTTATTGACTTAATCCACCAAGCTAAGCACCACGATTTGGCTTAGCCACCAATAACTTTCCCCAACTTACGAGATAGTAACATTTTAAGGCCTACATAATCTTTAACATCTTCAATTATTGATTGATTATCAATGTCCTCTTTTAAGGTTTCGTCCTTAAATGCAGCCACTTTTTGGTCTATTAAGTAACAACGCAGACTTAATATGGTTTGATTTACCAATTGAGAAATGGTATGCTCTTTCTCTTTTGGTATAATATGATTGCGCTCCCAATCGTGCAGATTGTACTTTTCATCTTCCATTAAAATACTGGTCACCATTTGTGCCATATCCTGGTCTAATTGGTTGATGAAATTTTTAGTAGAAAATTCTTCGTCTTGATTAAGACGATCAATCAGGGAATAGTATAAATTCTTAAAACGGACATCACTAAACTGCATTTCGTCTTCTTGAAGATCTAAATAAATTTTCTCGAAAACCCGAGCTTCCTGTATTACTGGCTCTAAAATTAAATCACCCGAAACCTCGTCTTCTTTAAGAACCAAATCTTCAAACTGTTCTTTCTTTTCGCCATATAACAAGAGGATTTCAATGATTTTTCGTTCTAATTCATATTGAATATCAACTTTTTTCTGGGTCTTAGGTTCTGATTTTACAACTTGAAATGCCTGCTGTTGTTTTTTATAGGCTTTATTAGCATCGGTGGCTTCCTTTTTGCTGATTTGTGCGAGTGTACTAAAGAGTACATTTTCGCTAATATCCATGATGCGAGCACACTCTTGTATGTAAACTTCTCGCTTTATCTGATCTGGAATTTTAGCAATGCTGTTAACTATGTCTCTTATGGTTTCAGCCTTTTTTATGGGGTCGTTACTAGAATCCTCAACTAAAACAGACGCTTTAAACTGAATAAAATCTTTTGAATTTTCATTAAGGTATTCTGTGATTTCGTCCAAGGTATTAGACTTGGCAAAACTGTCTGGGTCTTCACCGTCAGGGAAACTACAAACCCTCACATTCATCCCCTGCTCTAGTATTAAATCTATACCTCGTAATGACGCTCGCATACCTGCTGCATCACCATCAAAAAGCACCGTAATATTATTAGTTAACCTATTAATAAGTCTTATTTGCTCGGAAGTTAATGCGGTACCCGATGATGATACCACATTTTTAATCCCTGCTTGATATAACTGAATAACATCTGTGTATCCTTCGACCAAATAGCAATTATCTTCTTTGGCTATGGTTTGCTTGGCAAAAAACAAGCCGTAAAGCACTTTACTTTTATGGTAGATTTCACTTTCTGGAGAATTAAGGTACTTGGCTGCTTTTTTGTCATTGGTTAGTATGCGTCCTCCAAATCCTAAAACCCGTCCACTCATACTATGGATAGGAAACATGACGCGTCCTTTAAAACGGTCGAATCGTTTTTCGTCTTTTACAATAGTTAAGCCCGTTCCTTCGAGATAATCAATGTTATATCCTTTTTTAAGAGCTTCATCTGTAAAGGCTTGCCACTCATCCAAGGCATAACCCAGTTGAAATTTCTTTATCATTTCATCCTTAAAACCTCGCTCTTTAAAATAGCTCAAACCGATCGCTTTTCCTTGGTCTGTTTTGTGTAATATTTTTTGAAAGTAGTTATTGGCATATTCACTCACCAAATAGAGGCTTTCCTTGGTATTTGCCTGTTCCTTTTCTTCATCCGTACGCTCGGTTTCCTCAATCTCAATATTATATTTCTTAGCTAAGTATTTAATGGCCTCAGGATAGGTGAAATGCTCATGCTCCATTAAAAACGTTACGGCATTACCCCCTTTACCACTAGAAAAGTCTTTCCAAATTTGTTTTACAGGCGACACCATAAAACTTGGAGAGCGCTCATCACTAAAAGGGCTTAAACCTTTAAAGTTACTCCCTGCTTTTTTTAGTTGTACAAAATCACCGATGACCTCCTCAACCCGGGCGGTTTCAAATACTTGTGCTATGGTATTTTGTGAAATCATATAACTTCCTGCGAAAGCAGGAATCCAAAGATTATTTTCATGGTTTTTGAACAGTTTCCCACCTACGTGGGAACGAATGGTAAATTTACTATAAACTAAGAGTTTAAAAAATTAATCCTAACGAGTATTTACATTAACCGAACCCTAAATATTAACATTCTTCTTAAACTATGATACGGACATTTTCCTTAACTTTATAGTCTTTAAAGGGTTACTCACTAAAATGGTGATTTGACGTAACAAGAAGTTGTTCTTACTCATTTCTCTTTTTTATTAATCCTTAATACCTATAGATTTGAATGAATCAAAATAAAAAATTATGAAAACGCAAGCATTTACCCGAACAAACCCTCTTAAAGCACTAAGCTTTTTTAGCATTCTAATGATGGCATTGATTTCTTTTAATCCAGCATTCTCACAAGATACTGCACAAGCAAAAACAATTAAAGGTGTTGTCACTACTGACGATGGTCCTCTTTATGGAGCTAATATTATTCTAAAAGGCACCAATGTAGGTACAACTACTGATGAAAATGGAGAATTCACCTTTCCAAGAGCCCTAAAGACAAATGATGTTCTTGTTATTAGTTATTTAAGCTATGAGAAGCAAGAAATAAAAATCACAAACGATAAGAGCTTTTACAGAATAGCTATGACCGACGACTTAATAGAAATCCTTGGTGCACCTGCTTCTGAGAAGCCCTACAAGTCTAAACGTCCAAAAAACAAGCAATAAGACAGCTACTCCTAACTTTTAAAATGAGAGTATTTAAGCTTATTTTTAGCTTTGTCATAATCTTTCAATCACATGCTCAAATTTCTGATTTTGAGCATGTTGATTTTTCAAAGGCAGATAGTATTGCTATTGCCAATAAAAACGAAAGTCTTCGTAATCTTCCTGAACTCACATACAAACTAACTGCTGACTTGGATAGTGATGTTGAGAAATTTAGATCCCTTTTTAAATGGATTTGCACAAACTTATCAAACGATTATGGTCTCTATGTAAGGAATAAGAGGAAACGTTTTCGTTTTAAAGACGATAGTCTCAAACTAGAATCTTGGAATACGGAATTCAAAAAAATAATATTCAAGAAAATGGTCAACAAGAAAAAGACCATTTGTACAGGATATGCCTATCTGTTGAAAGAACTTTCGGATTTAGCAGGTCTTAAGTGCGAAATCGTACATGGTTTTGGTAAAACTAGCACAACCCCTATCGATGAAGATACAACACCAAACCATTCTTGGAATGTTATAGAACTTAACGGAAAATGGTATTTGGCAGACCCTACATGGGCAAGCGGCATTCCAAATCCTGAAACCAACAGATTTGAATTTTATTTTAATGAAGGGTACTTTTTAGCCAGCCCAGAGCTATTTTCTATCAATCATTTTCCACTTGAACAACGCTGGGCTTTATTAAATGAAAAATCACCGGATTTCCAAGACTTTTTGGATGCCCCAATTCTATATGGCAGCGCCTATAGGCATTTAACTGGTATCGCTTCCCCAAAAAAGATGCATAATGAAATCTCTAAAAACGAAAATGTTATTTTTAATTATCAATTATTGACAGCGATAAATGAAGATCAAGTAAAGTTAATGATAGATAGCGGAAGTAACAACAGAGAATTTAAGCCAAAAACCCTAACTATTGACGAAGATCAACTCACTATAGCACATAGATTTGAGCATACAGGCTTTTATGATGTCCACCTACTTATAGATAACAAACTGGTTTCAACCTATACTGTAAAAGTTAATCGTTAGACACGATTAAAGCATCTTCAACGTATTTACCTCTTGATTGGTTAAATGTTTCCAATGACCTCTAGGAATATCTTTCTTTGTTAAATGACCAATAGCTACACAGTCAATTTTAACAATATCGTATTTTAGTTCATCAAATATAGTCCTGAGAATACTGTTGCCCGTATTTTTAATTTTTATGCCTACCTGATTCTTGGATTGTCCCTCAATATAGCTGACTTCTTCTACTTCTAACAATTTCCCTTCAACTTTAAAGCCTTCTTGTATTTTTTTTAGGTCTTCGTACTTTAAATTTTTATCCAATTCAACCTGAAATAACCGCGCTACACCATTTTTAGAATTGGTGAATTTCTTATGGATTTTCTCATCGTTAGTAAATAACAATAACCCCATTGAGTTACGTCCTAATCGTCCAATAGGTCTAATCTTTGCATTGGTAGCATTAGCTACTAAATCCATCACTGTTCTTCCTTTACCTTCGGCGGTTGTTGTCGCAAATCCCTTAGGTTTATTTAAAAGCACATAGGTGTTTGGTTCTGGACTAATGCGGGCTCCATCGAAACGAACTTCATCATCTAACTTCACTTTATAACCCATTTCAGTAATAATATTACCATTAACACTTACTAGACCTATGGCAATATTTTCGTCCGCTTCACGGCGAGAACATACCCCAGAATTAGCAATGTATTTATTTAAGCGAATCTCATCAGGATTTGATGAACTCTTAGCAGTTGCTTTCTTTTTTACTGGAGCATTCCCCCTAGCAAAATTTTTATTCGATTTTTTATTTGAAGGCGTTGCTCCACGGCCTGTACCAGGATTAGCAGCTCTACTCCCTCTTCCTGAAACTTTACGTTTTCCTTTACTTCCTTGATGTCTACTCATAACCTTATAATATACTATTTGAAATTCATTTCCAAATAATTAAGCGGGCAAAGGTACAACAATAGTTGATTTTACCTATTTAAATTCTACAGTACTTTGACGCTCAGTATTAACCATCAACTTTGTAACATCTGGTCTAGAATAATGGCCTACAGGGTCAAAATTTTGTCGCTCCTCGAGTACCCGGCTAAAATCAATATCTTTAATAATTAAACCTTCTTTATTAAGAACCGGCTCAACTATCCATTCCCCATCAGGGCCTGCAATGCAACTGCCACCATTAGCCAAAGTCTCAGGAGCATTTTGTAGGATAGCCTCTAAGTGTGGAGTGCCCTCAGGGAAATCATTTCTCGACATTAAGCTTGAAACCGACACTACATAAGATCTTGATTCTCTTGCAATAAACCGGGTAATATCCTTAGTATTATGGTCACTACCTGGCCATACTGCGATATGTAAATTTTCACCTAAACCGTAGAGTGCAGCCCTTGGTAAGGGCATCCAATTTTCCCAGCAGTTTAATCCTCCAACTGTAAAATCTTTAAGGGAATGCACCTGTAAACCGTTTCCATCACCTGGCGACCAAGTAAGGCGTTCGTCATAGGTGGGTTGCAATTTTCTATGTACGGATTGTATTTCTCCAGTAGAGTCAATATAAACTAATGAAGCATAAATACTATGGCCGCCACGATCTAATGGTCTTTCCATTATTCCTAAATAGATGGCTATGTTATTTTTCTTTGCTAATTGACAAATGGAATTTAAATCTCCTTTTTCAATACAAATTGAATTATTCACATAATGCGCATGTAATTCTTTATTTATAGCCGTATTCCATTCAGCACCTCCTGTAAGAGCGAGCCAAAAAGGATAACCAGGAAGTAAGGCTTCCCCAAATACTATTAATTCAGATTTAGACTCAGCTGCTTCATTTATAGAATTTTCAATTTTTTGCAATGTGGCCTCCTTATTTAACCATATAGGAGCAATTTGAGCCATCGCTATTTTTAAAGTCTTATTCATTATATTCTATTTAAAACTAAATCTATATCTATTAAAGTGATTGAAAACACGCCTGCAAGTATTATAAATTTTAAGGTATTGTGCAGCAACAGATAATGTGTCTTTGTCTTTGATTTCCATAATAATAGTACAAAAAGTAGCATTAAAATGACGCTAGCATAAAAATAATAATACATTCTACCCACCTGGAAATAAAAGACAAGTACTAATGCTGTAATGATGGTTAATAATGCCACTATAGTAAGCATTAATTTAGATAATCTTTCTCCATAAACAACAGGCACTGTGCGATAATTCAGTGCTAAATCACCCTTAATATTTTCTAAGTCTTTGGTCACTTCTCGCATGGACACCAATAAAAACAAAAACAACGCATGGATAAAAATCACCGTCTCGAAGTTTTTATAGTAAATGAAAATGGCAAAGAAGGGTGTTACTGTCAATATAGCTGAGACAATATTACCTGTCATTGGCATTTTCTTTAAACGATGTGAATAAAACCAAATAGCAAATATGTAAAGTGAGAAAAAGACAACTGCTTTAAACGACACATAGCTGGCAAATATGATGGCCAAGAAATTTAAGACAAAATAGAAAGACAATTTGGTGTTTTGACTGACTAAACGATCGAGCATTGTTTTATGTGGACGATTGATTAAGTCCTTTTCTGAATCATAAAAATTATTGATAATGTATCCTGCAGCAATAGTAGCCGAAGACGCCAAAACCAACATCAACAAATTCAAATCGAATAGTACATTTTTAACTGGCTTATCGTGTGCAAAAATGTAAACTGAGGCTAAATATTGTGCAATAA
Organism: Winogradskyella sp. A3E31; assembly: GCF_046720935.1. Lineage (NCBI taxonomy): Bacteria > Pseudomonadati > Bacteroidota > Flavobacteriia > Flavobacteriales > Flavobacteriaceae > Winogradskyella > Winogradskyella sp. A3E31. The sequence goes on along the minus strand of NZ_JBHNWH010000004.1, from coordinate 209,701 downwards.
CTACAACGAGAATGTTATAGCCACGAACTACTGAAAACAGACCGAACAATTTTTTTAAAAAATACTTTTGCTTTTTGTTCGGCATAAAGACAATTTAGGATGTTTATCTCATAGAAGGTTCCTAGAAATTATAAACCACTTCTAGCTTATGATCTTTTAAAGCAGCTTTAGCTTTATCTATATTTTCGGTAAAGCCTAGGATATAACCGCCACCACCAGATCCGCATAATTTTAAATAGTAGTCATTACTCTCTAAACCTTTTTTCCATAAATCATGAAATGCTTTAGGGATCATAGGTTTAAAATGATTCAACACCACTTTAGATAATTGTTTGGTATTTTTAAACAATGATTTTACGTCTCCTTTCAAAAAGTCTTCTACACAAGCGTCAGTGTGCTTTATGAATTGATCTTTCAACATTTTTCTGAATCCTTCCTGCTTCATGTTCTCCATGAAAATACTGACCATTGGAGCTGTTTCACCAACAGAGCCACTGTCTAATAAAAACACAGCACCTTTTCCATCTGTAGCTTGTGAGGGAATCCCTGTGGCTTCAATATTGTCTTGAGAGTTAATAAGAATAGGTAAACTTAAATAACTGTTTAAAGGGTCTAAACCAGAGGACTTACCATGAAAAAAAGACTCCATTTCAGAAAATATAGCCTTTAATTTCAATAATTTATCTCTTGTTAGATTCTCTAATACCGTGATTTTATCTTTAGCATATTTGTCATAAATAGCAGCAACCAATGCTCCACTACTTCCTACCCCATAACCTTGAGGAATTGATGAATCAAAATACATTCCGGACTGAATATCGTCATTAAGCGAATCTATATCAAACTCTACCAAGTTCGCATCGATTTTTTTTAAATAATCTGCAAATTGCTTGAGTTTGTTATTGGATTGTTTTGCCGAATCAGATAGATTGTCATCTAATTTCAGTGCACCGTTGTAAAAGTTATAAGGAATTGATAATCCCTTAGAGTCTTTGATAATTCCGTATTCGCCGAATAACAGAATTTTTGAATAAAAAAGTGGTCCTTTCATAGTATTTGAGATGAGTAAAGTTACAAATGTTTTGCACCATACCCAACAGTATCACAAATATAGTGACCGTTTTGGCAATATGCAACTAACTCTGTCTTAATGAAATCTAAAACTTTTTCCGCCTCAGCATCCGGATAAAGGAGATGAACATTTGCACCAGCATCCAAAGTAAAACACAGTTTAGACCCTGTTTTAGCTCTGTAATTCCAAACAGAATTTATAATTTCCAAAGTATTTGGCTTCATTAAAATAAAATAGGGAGAACTCGTCATCATCATGGCATGTAGCGTTAAGGCTTCACTCTCCACAATGTTAATAAACTGATCTAAGTCACCATTCTTGAGAATGGTCGCAAGTTCACTTAGATTATTATGTGCCTGTTCAAAACGTCTTTCAGAAAATGGGTGGCCATGCATAAGATTATGGCCCAAAGTGCTACTGACTTGTTTTTCGCCTTTATCGACTAACAGTATGGTATCCTTATAATTTTCAAAATTAACATGAATATTCTCGTTAAACTTCACGCCGTATAAGTCTGAACTATGTTCTATTTCTTCATGACTTCCCCATACCACTAAAGGCCCTTCAATACTTCTACAGGCACTTCCAGATCCTAATCTTGCTAAAAAAGAGGCTTTTTGGTTAAAATAGTGATTTGATTTCTCGGTGCCGCTTCGAGCAGCCTCAGCGACCAAACCCTGAGTAACAGAAAGTTGTTCTTCAATACTCATTAAACACAACGCCAATGCACTCATGCCAGAAGCTGAAGATGCAATGCCCGAACTGTGTGGAAACGTATTTTTAGTCTCTATTTTGAAATGATACTGTCGCAAAAATGGTACATAGGGCTCTATACGTTCAAAAAAGGTTTGAATTTTTGGCTTAAAGGCTTCATTTGCTTCCCCTTCAAAAAATACTTCAAAACTAAAATCATTCCCTTCTTTTTTTGAAAAGGTAACCTCAGTAATGGTTTTACATTCACTTAGCGTGAAACTGATTGACGGGTTTTCGGGAATTTGATTTTTTTTCTTGCCCCAATATTTTACCAAGGCAATATTACTCGGCGATTCCCATGTCACCTTTCCATTTTCAACACTAGTATCAAATCCTTTTAAGATAAAGTCTTGTTCTGTCATCTCAATTAATATCGGACAAAGATAATAACTTTAGCATGGTATTATAGTTTCTTGCGGTAGCTTCTGTATTCAAGATTTTTTCAAAATATTTAAGGTTGAATTTTGTCTGGCCATAGCCTTTAGAAGGGTACAAATAAATGCACTCCTTAGCAATCCTAAAATCATCATCTGGGTACTTTTTTTGTGAAGCAATATCAATTAATTCCTTTGAGGGTTTCTTTTTAAAAAGAATAAAATAGCTTTTTGCTTTCTGCTCTTCTACAAATGGACAGTTTTCAAAAATAAGGTTTAATTCTTCTCTTGTTTTTACTAACACAGGAACTTCAAAACCAAATGTTAAGGCAATCTCTTTTTCTATCGCTTCTTCAAGTTTTTGGACATCCTCCTCGATGGTTTGAAACACCACATTACCACTCTGTATATAAGTTTTTACATTTTCAAATCCCACTTTAGAAAGTAATTCTCTTAAATCTGCCATTGGGACTTTTCTGTGTCCTCCGACATTAATTCCTCGCAAAAGTGCTATATATGTCATAAGGTTATATGTTGTGCAACAATATAAGCGCTTGTCCAAGCATTTTGAAAATTGAATCCTCCCGTCACCGCATCTACATTGATAACCTCTCCCGCAAAATATAATTTCGGCACAATCTTGCTTTCAAAGGTCTTAAAATTAATCTCTTTTAAATCTACACCACCTGCAGTAACAAACTCTTCTTTAAACGTACTTTTACCATGTACTTGAAAAATAGCTTTTGTTAGTTGATTTGCTAAACTTTCTATCTCTTCCTTATTAATATCAGCCCAACGCTTTTGGTCATCGATACTAGCAGCCAACACTAATTTTTGCCACAGCCGCCTAGGAATTTCAAACTGCGGAAATTTATAAACTGTTTTTCTGGCAAGGGTGCTTTTAATTGACTTTAGTTCATTTACCGCATCTTCAAAAGATAACTTTATAAAATTGACTTCAATTCTAAATTTGTAATTACATTCAGCAAGTTCTACAGCACCAAAGGCAGATAGTTTCAATATAGCTGGAGCGCTCATACCGACGTGTGTTATAAGCAATGGCCCTTCTGAATGCAGGTCTGTATCAACAACTTGAACTGATACATCCTTGACTACCACACCAGGAATTTCAGCAATTCGCTCATCATTAATATCAAAAGTAAAAAGAGAGGGTACCGGGTTAACAATACTATGCCCTAAGTTTTCTAATAGCTTCCAGATTTTCGGGTTACTACCGGTAGCGACAATAACTTTATCAGCAAAAATCTCTCCTTGGTTTATTGAAACCCTGAAAGTTTCTTCACTTAAAGAAATATCTTTTACGGAAGTATTATAGAGCACTTCAACATTATTTTTTTTGGCCTCAGACAAAAAGCAATCGATAATGGTTTGAGAGTTATCTGTAATCGGGAACATCCTCCCGTCCTCTTCTATTTTTAGTTCAATACCACGTTCCTCAAACCAAGCAATAGTATCTCCCGTCATAAACGTATGAAAAGGCCCTAAAAGTTCTTTCTTACCTCGCGGATAATTCTCAATGAGTTCTGAAGGAATAAATTCAGCATGGGTTACATTACAGCGTCCGCCACCAGAAACTTTCACCTTTTGTAATCCTGTTTTACCGCGCTCAAGAATAATAACACTCAAACTTGGATTATGAGTCGCAATATTAATCGCAGCAAAAAAACCGGCTGCACCTCCCCCAATAATGACAATGTCTTTTTTTTTGCTCAATTTATTTTTAAAGAAATATTATGAAATTAATCTTGTTATTCGCCTTTGCTTGGGCTATTTTGAATTTTTAATAAAATTACAATGTTCTACAGCAATAGACTAATCATACTCCTTTTTATTCTTATCTCCTGTCATACGGGGAAACTCACACTACTGGGAAGTATAAATAGCGGCTTAAAGGAAGTGTCAGCAGCTGAATTAGTTAACGGTTCTAATTTGGCTTGGGTCATAGAAGATAATGGCAATGCTAACAACCTTTATGGTTTGACTTATGAGGGAAAAATCGAAAAATCTATTGACATCATTAATTCCGAAAATGATGATTGGGAAGACCTCACGTCTGATGAGAAAGGAAATATTTATATCGGTGACTTTGGAAATAATAGTGAAAGCAGACAGCATTTTACAATTTATAAGGTCTCAAAAAATGACTTGAAAAAACAAGACGTAAAAGCTGATAAAATAGAATTCACACTACCGAAGAAAAAAAATTCTAGAGACTTTGAAGCCTTTTTTTTACTAAACAATCATTTTTATATTTTTAGTAAGGAACATAAGGAAACAACGGTATATAAAATCCCAAATATCGAAGGGAAACATAGAGCAGAATTTGTACTAAAACACGATTTTAAATCCAAACATATTAGAATTACCTCAGCAGATATTGCAACCGACGGCACAATAGTGTTATTAAACCATAAAAAAATGTGGTTGCTAAAAGACTATCCCGAAGATCAATTTTTTGATGGTAAAATTGAAGAAATAGATTTTAACCATAACTCACAAAAAGAAGGCATCTGTTTTTTTCCTAAAGAAAAGAATGTTTTAATCAGTGACGAACGTAAAGGCGCTGATGGGGGTAATTTCTATCTACTGAAAATCAAGGATTAAAATCTAATTATTTACTCTTGTCATAGAGTTTTTCAATCATTATTAAATCCTTTTCATTATTGATATTTTGCTTTGCGTCGTATAACAGGCTTTCCATTTCAGACATAATGATATTCTTATATTGAGGCTCTGCATGCTCCTCAGCGATGGATAAGGCGCTTAACATTTGAAACAATTTCCGGATTAATAGCACGTCATTTTTACAATAGGTTCTCAAAGATGCCATGACCGAATACATAAGTGTTTCAAAATTTAAACTTTTAATAAAAATAATGGGGTGCCCATCGTCATTTCGATATACACTTGTATCTCTTTTTTTTAGCCTTAACCTAAACAGTTCAGTAAGGTAGTCAATAGCATTAATAGCAGTTCCGGGATCATTAATGCCGGGTGACATGGCCTTAACAGCGACTTCTGTAATTTGTTTAAACGCCAATACATAATTCTCTTCTATCAGTTCTCCTTTAGAAAATTTAAGGGCATCGTAAATATCCTCTATTAATTCATCATCGATTGATTTATTGATTTTGAGTATTGCATTTCCTTTTAGCACAAAAGATCCTTTTATGAGAAGTGTCTCAATTTTTAGGTCATTCGTCTCACAGATATTTCGCAAATAAGGAAAATTAGCATCTTGAAAATACCCTGTTTCCATCGAATTTAAAATTATCCACTCATTAGTGTCTTCCATTTCAAAATCTTGGTTTTCGTGTTCCAGTAAATAGGATAAGCGATTTTTAGCTTTTAAAAATATTTTAGAAAGAATAGTGCCGACTTGGATTTCTTGAGAAATAGAATGGACAAAATAAATGAATGCTCCTAGACATGTCGTCATAAATAAAATCGACAACAATACCGAAAACCCTGGTAATTGATAAGTGTCTCCTGTAGGCTCAATAGTTATTAGGGTAAAAATACAATACAATAAGCAGGCATTGTAAATCCCTAAAATATATTGGTGCCTTCGATTAGAAATTAAACCTGGCAAAACCCGTGGTGAAAAATTACTTGACGCCTGATTTAAAAGTATCATTACCATTGAAAAACTAAAAACCATAATGGATATTAAACCGGCAATAAATGTGGTAAGAATAACTCTTGCTGTATCAATATTGTTAATCACCAGCCAAGGCACATGCTCCACAAGGTATTTTGAAACACCTACATTTTCTGCATAAACCATAAAAAAAGCAAAAAAAGCACCGAAAAGACTAAAGATAGTTGGGTAAAAAGCAATTTTACTTTTCAAGTTTAGCAAGTACCCAGATATTTTCTTTAGATATGTTTTCATAAAACTTAGAAATTAAGACCAAAACCAAATGAAAACCTAAGCCCGTCTTCGCCATTAAAAAAGTTAAATGTACCTGCTATACTATTTGCTGCTGCAACCCAAAATCCACCACCATAGTCATTATGCCATTTTTTAGAAAAATCACCTTTATTCCAAACTCTCCCAACATCTGCACCTGTAAATATCCCAATCTGTACCGGGAACCATTTAGTTTTAAAGCTCTCAAAAGCATATCTTATATCAGCTCTTCCAACCAGTGAATTTTTACCAGTAAAGCGTTCTGTCCTGTAACCACGTAAACCTGCACCATCGCCAATATTAGCAGCCTGATAAAATAAAAAATCGTTACCAAATCTAATTTGGGTCCAGAGATCTGTTTTTAAGACCAATTTTCTATTTCTGTTAAGAGCATTAAAAAAACCTAAATGCGCATTAGTGTATGCATAGGTTCTCTTATAATCTTTTAACTCTGTTTTTAGGCCTCCTGCGATATTAAAATCCATACCTCTCGTCGTCTCAATCTCATCATCCGCACTATGATAATTATAATCCCCTTGAAAGCCTGCAAAATAACGTCTTGCATAAAATTCTTCATTAGGTGATGGTACAAAATCAGTGATAAACCTATTGTCTGTATCGTCTACTTCAATAGCCTGAAGCATTAATTTCATCCCATAGTCACTACCAAAACTAGACTCTTTCAGTAAGCCCAAATCAACCTCAAAAATGCTCATTTTAACACGGTTAAAATCAAAATCCAATTCATCATCATTATTTACCGTCTCATTTCCAAAGCCAAAAAAGTTCCTTGAAAAGTTTTTACTTGTGAATTTAGCTCCGGCTTTAAAATTCCAATCTCCAATAAAATGGGCAAACTCCCCTTGGTAATTCAGCTCATACCCACCTACTGCAAAATAGTAACCTCCATTAAAACGGTGTTCTTGAGAAAAAGGGTTTCTTTCAAATCCTTTTTTGGTAACATGAAATGCAACACCTAGCTTAAACCCATCATCTGGATTAAAACCAATGCTCGGTGTTATTAACCCTCCTTTTTTAATATGTTTTTGAAAGTCGTATAAATTAGAATTGTAATCATCCGTTAATTTAATATGACCCCCTTCATTTTTTTCAATCGTATTTGGTTTTGATTTGTGATCGTACACCTTGATTGCCCTTCCTTCGTTAATGATATATCTATCATTATTCTGTCCTCCAATTATTCGAATATAGATTGGATTGTCTCCCTTTCCATTAACTTCAAAAACATCATCATCATCAAGTCCATATACCCATATTTCGTTGGTTCTATCTTTATTATATGTTCTATCTACCAAAACCTCACCTTTTTCTCCATCTTTTATTCTGGCAATGTTTATATGGGTTTCTTTGTTCCCAGTTCTTGTGATTGTAAAATAATCATCTTTATCAGTTCCTGTAAGGATAATCAGCTCATCTAGATAGGCAGAATAACGTTCAGCTATATCCAACAAATTACCGCGTCTCGCTTTAAGCTTTGACTTAATATCTAATAATGTTTCATCTTGAATTTCCTCTGGGACGTCATCAAAAGCATCATCTATAACGTCATCTGTTATCCATTCTTGAAGATGTTTGGCTTGCTCGAGCCAAACGGATTCATCGGACTGTTGAATCAGCGCTAAATCTAATTTATGTCCAGCACTGTTCATCCAGCGAATGTTTTTCAACTCCCCATCATAAACTTGAAGTTGTTTTGTGGAGCTCGAAATATTTCTCCCCAAATCGAGTAAAGCTCCATCAAAATTTGAAAATACTTGATCCCTATCTCTGGGGATTGGCTTATACAAATTATCACCATTTGGAAGATCGAATTGTGCCCAACGCCATTGGTCTTGGTGCCTATCCCAATCTCCAATCAACATATCAAAAAGCCTAGATCTTATGTATTGTTCTTCGTCAATCTTGTGCTTTTCATCCTCCCTTATTTTGGCAATAATATCGTGTGTACTTTCAATATCATCTGCATATCCAAAATTACGCTCTCCTTCATAATTATCCTCAGGACGTTCTTCTATCATATAGAGTTCATCTCCGTATTCCAGATTATAATCACCAAGTTCTTTATGCTTTGGGATATAAAAGATTTTGGGGTTGGTATGGAATAGCCTAGCAGCATTCGCTAAATCCGGAATAACCATAAATGCATAAGGATGGGCAGCTGTATAAAAATCTAAAATAATATCTTCAACAACGGTTTCATCATATTCATCCTTAATATAAGTGTCCTTGAAAACAACGGTTTGAATATATTGTGTAGCACTTTTACGAAGCGCCCTCATATTTAGCTCCCTTCCATCTTTGTGTTTTAACCGCAGTGATTTAGTTTGATGTCCTCCACCTGCTCTTACCACTTCAAGACCACCATACAACGTGTCTAAAGTTGCTACTTTGGCCTTAATTTTTCTGCTATAAATATCCCTGTAGTTTTCCCCCCAAACAAATTGATAAAATCCTGATTTATCAGTCTCTTCTTTAGTATAAATAGAGGCTTCAATTTCTTGAGGGAAGCTGTCTGGCAAAGACGAAATATTATAATTGGTTTTTAAAGGTTCAACCACTTTACGGGTATACATTACTTCTGGCACACCATTTACTGCACTAAAATATTGCACCCAAGAACTACCGTCCATAAAAACAATAAGCTTAGCAAATCCCTGGCCACCATACACAAATTGACCTGTTTTACTCAATGCTGCAAACGACTCTTTAGCACCAGAGCCAGACACCACTTGTTTAACACGCCCTGCTTCATTGTATTGTAATGTATGTTCGTGACCAGAAACCAAAACCAATCGATCTGATGCTACAACCAATGTCTCTAGCCGTTTCATTAATTTATTATAGCGCTCATTGTATCTATCCTGGATAGAAACACCACCCTGTGTTCTTATTTGTGCAGTTAATGAAGCCAAGATTGGCATCGGTATTTTTTTCTGTAATGGGTATAAATGCTTTGCTGCAGCAAACTCACCACCATGTGTTCCGTTGGTGTACATTGGATGATGCATAGCAAACACAATTGTTTTGTCTCCAGATTTTTTTATCTCCCCTGCAATCTCTAAAAATAAACGCTCCCTTGTCTTTATTTCACACTCGTCATTCATGGTAGGGTGATTCCCCCAATCCTCCAAATACCACTGAGAATCAATAATAATAAGGTTTATGGTCTCACTCACTTCAACAACTTTTAGCGGGCAACCGTCTTCAGGTAAAAATGTGTTTTTACCTAGAGCATCTTCAATATACTTTTCCTGTCGTTCTACTCCTTCTAATCCTCCGGCATACCAATCGTGATTCCCAGGGATAAAAACAGTTTTTCCCTTAAAGCCCTCTAAGGATTTTACTTGCGCATCTAAAGCGTTTACAGCTTCAGCTCTACCTTCGTCACCTTTAGCCGGTAAGCCGTCAGGATAGATATTATCACCCAGAAATAACGTGTAGTTTTCTTCTGTAGTTTTTTCCGTTTTTATGTGTGCATTGAATGCTTTTAAGGCATCTGACATACCTCCCATCGGAGACTTGCCTGCGTCACCAACCAAATAAAAAATATTATCAATCTCCTTAGAGGGTAAGACATTTTGTTTTTCTTCTTCCTTAGCATATTGAGCTTCGAAAGTTGCACAAGAATGGATAAAAAGAATAAAAATTAAATAGAGGAAATATCTGTAAGAAAAACGCATAGAAAAACATTAAGAAGCAAAGCAAATTGTTTTTGCTGAGATCATTTAACTGTATTGCTAAAGATATTAATTCTTAAACTATTTTTCCCAGAGGCTATCCGTAAAATAATGCTTACAATCTAAAAAATTGGTATTAACTATAAATCCGGATGATTTAGCCAGACTTTCAATTTCTTGTAGCCCGTATTTTTTCGACAATTCTGTCCAAATAAGTTCATTGTAATCTAAATCGATAGTAATGTCTAATTTTGATAATCTTACTTTTTGAGCCCTTAAACTCACTAAATAACTCTTTACTTCACCTGTTTCTGGGTTATAATGGCAATAAAAATCAAAATCATCTATCTTAAAATCAGCACCTAACTCTCTATTCATTCTCAACAACAGGTTAAGATTAAATCGTTTGGTAATGCCATGTGGGTCAAAATAAGCTTTATGAATAATGAGTGGATTTTTCTTTAAATCAATACCGATTAAGAGCTTGTCCCCTCTATTCATGTTTTTATAGAACAATTTTAAAAGGTCAAAAGCTTTTTTATTAGGATAATTACCAATATTTCCGCCCAAAAAGAGGAGTAAATTAGGCACATCTGCTTTTTTATAAGCTTTCAGAATTTTAAAATAATCTCCTACTTGAGGTTTAATTTTTAATTCTGGAAGTCTTTCACTTAACCTCTTGGTCAATGATTCAATAGCTTTTTTTGAAATATCTATCGGTACATAATTGAATTCAATGCCTTCCCCTACTAAGAATTCGAGTAACTTAAATGTCTTAAATCCATCTCCAGGACCGAGCTCTAAAATATTAAAGGTAGAAGAAAATTTAAGGGAATCAAAAATCTGTTTTGCCTGTAACGATAAAATTTCGAACTCAGCATCGGTTGGATAATACTCAGGCATTTTCATTATTTCCTGAAAAATGCGACTGCCATTATCATCGTAAAAATACTTGGAGGATAAATATTTGTGTGTTGCCGTAAGACCGGCTCGAACATCTTCTGCGAAGGAATTATCCATACTATTGGGCCAATCTAATTCCTGCAAATTGCCATCTCATATTTGGATGAAAAAAATTGCGATATGTTGGTCTACTATGTCCTTTTGCAGTAGCTACTGAAGCTCCTCTCAATACCATTTGATTTACCATAAATTTTCCATTGTATTCCCCCAATGCCCCTTCAGCTGTTTTAAAATTTGGATACGGCAGATAGGCGCTATTGGTCCATTCCCACAACTGTCCATAATCAATATGTTTTGAAGCAACCTCCCATTCAAATTCAGTAGGTAAACGCATGCCTTTCCATTGTGCAAAGGCAGACGCCTCGTAAAAACTAATATGATTAACCGGTTTATTTGGTTCTAACTCTTTTAACCCTTCTAATGTGTAAATTTTATAACCTGTTTTGGTTTTGTGCCAATACATCGGAGCTTTAATTTTATTGACTTGAATGAACTCCCAACCGTCAGCATGCCACAAGTTAAAATTTGAATAACCATCATCCTCAATGAATTCTAAATATTCTTGATTTGTAACTAATCTATTTGCAATTTTAAAGTCATGAATGTATGTTTTATGGACTTCCAATTCATTATCAAAGCAAAATCCATTTCCTTTATGCCCAATCTCGTAAACACCTTCTTCGAAACTTTCAAAACCTAAGGGTTCCAGTTCATCCTTTAAACAAGCTTGATTATTTAGCGTAGTGAAAGAAGGTTGATGTCCAAAAATATATTTAATGTCATAAATCAACAATTCCTGATGCTGCTGCTCGTGTTGCAATCCAATTTCAATAGTATCAATAATCTCTTGAGACAAATCTTCTGAAATAAATTCAGATAACTGCTCCGAAACATATTCTCTGTAGCTAAGAATTTCATTTAAAACTGGCCGAGTCATTAGCCCTCTGTTTGGGCGCAAAACCCGATCACCTACATTGTTGTAATAACTATTAAAATAGTATGAAAAATCGGCGTTATAAATCTTATAATTCGGTTTGTATTTAGAAAGCACAAACTCTTCAAAAAACCAAGTGGTGTGTGCCAAATGCCATTTTGGTGGTGAGACAAAATCAACAGGTTGAATGACGGTGTCCTCTGGCTTTAACGAATGGCAAATCTCTTCTGTGCGCGAGCGACTATTTAAAACCCTCTCTTTTAAAGACGTTTTATTTAAGGTAAGTGTCTGCAAAATTAGTCTTCTATAATTTCTGTTGAAAATTTAACTTCACTTGCAAGCGTTTTATGCACAGGACAACGTGAAGCAATATCTTTTAACTTTTCTACCTGTGCAGCCTCTAAGTTACCAACAAATTTTAATTTTTTGGTAATGAAATCAATCTTTTTCGAAGATTCTGACTCAGCATCTTCAGAATGTTTTTTTGAATGCGATGTATAAACCAAGACTTCTTTTAAGTCCCATTTTTTTCTTTCAGCGTACATTTTTAAGGTCATTGCCGTGCATGCGACAAGTCCCGCATTTAATAATTCATAAGGTGAAGGTCCAAAATCATTACCGCCTACAGATGCAGGTTCATCAGCAATTAAATCGTGTGTTTTTGTTTGAATGGTCGTTGTAAAATCATCTTCAACTATGTTAAGGTGCCCAACGACTTGCTCTCCCTGTGGATCTAACATTTTATGCTCCTCAATCGGAAAATAGCGCTTTACCCAAGTCCCTATAACATCCCCTACGTACTGACTATCTTCTGATTTACTTAATAAATGGTCTGCCTGATCTAAGGTGATAAAACTCTTTGGATGGTGGGCTTTTTTATAAATATTTTCTGCATTTTTTATACCAACAATGGTATCGACCGGAGAATGTAAAATCAATAAAGGCTTTCTTAAGTTTTCAATTATAGACGGTAAGTCTGTTTCCTCTAGTTCTTTTATAAAATTACCATCGATTGCAAATGGGCGACCACCAATGTTCACTTTCGCTGTATCATTCTCTTCTAAACCATCAATCTGATCCGAAAACAAATGTTTAACGTGGTCCACTGTAGCAGGAGCTCCAATTGTGGCAACCGCCTTAATATCTTCTAATTTCGATGCTGCTACCAAAACCGCCGCTCCACCTAATGAATGTCCAACCAGTAATTTTGGGGCTTGGTAATTTTCAACCATGTAGTGATGAACATCAATCAAGTCCTGAACATTGGCTGAGAAATGGCTATCCTTAAATTCCCCTTCGCTTCGGCCAAGGCCTGTGAAATCGAATCGTAAGACCCCAAAACCATCTTGAGTCAATGCTCTAGAAATATTTCTAACAGCAGACAAACTACTACTACAGGTAAAGCAATGCGCAAATATGGCATAATGAGATGGTTTTTGGTTCGCAGGCAACTCTAATTGCGCATGCAACTCAACCCCTTTACTATTCTCAATTTTTAATTTTGAACTTTTCATATCCTATTCTATTACTTCAACTCCTTTCCAAAAGGCAACGTGATTCTTAATGCCTTTTGCCAATTCTGAGACTTCTGGATAATACCACGCAGCATCTTTGTTTTCCTCTCCATTAACTTCTACTGTATAATAATGAGCTTCGCCTTTCCAAGGACATGTGGTATGAGTTTCACTGGATTTGAAATATTCTGATTTTATACTTTCATGGGGGAAGTAATGATTCCTTTCTATGACAATGGTTTCATCACTTTCGGCTATTACTGTATTATTCCAAATGGCTTTCATAATTTATAAGCTTTTATTGATTATAATTTTTTATTAGGAGCTACAAGATAACATTGAGCAGCCTACTTTATGCCTTGCCCACTCAGGTCGTTTAGCGAACCATTTTTTAAATTTTGGTTGTTCATCGTAAGGTTTTTTCAACACACTGTAAAGTTCATCAAGGACACTATAATCACCATTGTCAGCAGCATCAATAGCCAATTGTGCCATGTAATTCCGTAAAACGTATTTTGGGTTTACCTTGTTCATTTCAATCTGTCTTTCTGAATCGTTCAAACTCTCATTTTTAAGCCTTTGGTTATAGTCTTTAAACCATTGTTGCCATTGACTTTTTATAGTCTCAGAAAGTTCTTCTGGTTTATAAAAACTATCTGAAACAATCTCTAAAGCGTTTTCAGATTTCCCTTTTTTAAATTGGGACAATAATCTAAAAAACAAGGTCATATCTGTTTCGGTTAGCAACAAACACTCTTCAAGTCTTTCCATGAGATTTTGGTCTTCATTTTCTTTATTTATTAAGCCTAATTTTGAACGCATCATTTTTATAGATTGCTCTTCAAATTGTGATGAAAACTCTTGAAGAATGTCCTCTAGGGGCTTAGTCTCTTCAATAAGCGGGTAAAGTGCATTGGCTAGTTGCATTAAGTTCCAAAGTGCAATGTTAGGCTGGTTCCCAAAACGATACCGTTTATTTTGAGCATCCGTTGTGTTAGGTGTCCAACCAAAATCAAACCCCTCTAACCAACCGTATGGACCATAATCAATGGTCAATCCCAGAATGGACATATTATCTGTATTCATTACTCCATGGACAAATCCTACACGCTGCCAATGAATGACCATCTCTAGAGTCTTGCTGGTCACCGCTCTAAAAAATTCGATATAGGTTTCTTTGGAAGATTCTCCTAACTCTGGATAAAAATGTCTTATTGTATAATCGGTTAATATTTTGAGGTTCTTGTGGTCTTTTCGGGCAGCAAACAATTCAAAATTTCCGAAACGGATAAAACTAGGTGCCACACGAGTAACGACAGCTCCTTTTTCATAAGCAGCATTGCCGTCGTAAAGCATGTCTCTTAAGACATCATCACCTGTTAGCATTAATGACAAAGCGCGTGTTGTAGGTATTCCTAAATGATACATCGCCTCACTACATAGATACTCCCGGATTGAAGATCGTAGCACCGCTAGACCATCACCCTGGCGAGAATATGGTGTTTCTCCCGCACCTTTTAATTGAATCACCCAACGTTTTTGGTCATTTATAACCTCAAATAAGTTAATGGCTCTTCCATCACCTAATTGCCCTGCCCAGTTTCCGAACTGATGCCCAGCATACGCCATGGCATAGGGCTTTGTGTTAGGGTATATCTTTTTTCCTGAAAAAACATCTAAAAACTCTTGAGACATTGCGTCCTTTGAAGTTAAACCTAAAGCATTGAGCATAGTCTCTGAAACATGAACCAGTTTCGGATGTGTTGGTACCTTTGGTGTAACATAAGAATGGGTTGCCTCAAATACCTGCCGTCTATGATTATCTAACACATCATCTGAAGGTAATTGCTCTATAAAAGTATTACTGAAATTAAATTCCATCTAAGAACCCTTTAATTTATCTGCATATAGTTTTCTGAGCTTTCTCAACTTTGGATCTATGACAAACGTGCAATAGCCTGCTGTTTGGTTACGTTGATAATAATCTTGATGCTCTTGTTCTGCTTCAAAAAACTCTGGTAATGGACTTACTTCTGTTACGATTTTATCATCATAATATGGATTGAGCTCCTTTAAAACCGTATCGGCTACTTCTTTTTGATCCTCATTATGATAAAAAATAACAGATCGGTATTGAGTGCCTCTGTCCGCACCTTGCCTGTTTAAAGTCGTTGGATCGTGTGTTGTCATAAAAATAATAAGTATCTCTTCATAAGAGATTACATTTGCATCATATTCTATTTGAATGACCTCTGCATGACCTGTTAATCCTGAACATATTTCTCTGTATGTCGGTCTTCCAGGGACATTGCCACCTGCATAACCAGATATCACTTTTTCAACACCTTTAACCTCTTGAAATACTGCTTCCGTACACCAAAAACAGCCACCTCCTAAAGTTGCAGTTTGTATATTAGACATTTACTTTTTGGATTTTAATAGCCTCAGAATTAACACAATACCTTAATCCACTTGGCTCTGGTCCATCCGGAAATACATGCCCCAAATGAGCGTCGCAAGTGTTACAAAGTATTTCTACCCTTACCATACCCAAAGTTGTATCCTTTAAATACTTAATAGCATTTTCTTTTATTGGCTGTGTAAAACTCGGCCAGCCAGAATTACTGTTGTATTTAATAGTTGAATCGAACAGCTTTGTATCGCAGCAGACACAGCTATAAATACCAGCATCATGAGTGCTGCAGAGTGCACCACTATGTGGAGCTTCCGTTCCTTTTTGTCTTGTGATTCTATATTGCTCTGGAGTTAATTGCTCTCTCCATTGCTCCTCAGATTTTTCAATTCTTTGATCTGGTTCTGGATTGCCATTTACAGCAAAATCCATTATGTGTTTCCAATTTAGCATTTGTAAATTACTTATTTATATGAAGCAAAAATTTAGTCGATAAGACGATTGTTTTCTTACATTTGGTTTAGCTTTGAAGTTACGATATATGCTTAATGGAAAGCACTAACAAAATGTTAAGTCTTCAATTTTTCGTATTTTCGGTATCATAATAAATATAACAATCCATGTCTAAATCTCTTCTTAAAGATACCCAATCTTTTGTTTTTGATCTTTTCAAAAACGAATTAGATGCGTCTTTTTTGTATCACAATTACAAGCATACGGAACGTGTTTTTAAAAGTACTGAAGAAATCATTGAAGGGTCGGACGTTTCTAAAGAAGACCAATTGGTATTACAATTAGCGGCATGGCTGCATGACACCGGTTATACCAAAGGCTGGGAAAACCATGAGGAGGAAAGTGTAAAAATTGCAGAAGCGTTTTTAAAAGAAAAAGAGGTTGATGACAAAGTCATTAAAAAAGTTTCAGACGTTATTATGGCCACTCGCTTTAATAAACCTCCTGAAAACAAATTAGAGCGTATTATTAGAGATGCCGATGCTTCGCATTTTGGGAAAGACTATTTTCAGGAGGCAAGTGAGTTTTTAAGAAAGGAACTAGAAATACAAGGGCGAAATTCTTACTCAGCCCAAGATTGGCGAGCAGAAAACATAAACGTATTAACTTCAAAACATAAGTTTTACACAGATTATGCCTTAAAAAATTGGCAAAAGCAAAAAGATAAAAACCTCTCTAAGCTTTTAGGCAAAAAGAAAAAACGCAAGAAGAAACTTAAAAAAGAAGAGCTTAAGGCAAAATACAAAGCACAGTATAAGAACGATAGCCCAGAACGGGGGATACAAACGTTTTACAGGGTTGCCTTGAGAAATCATATTAAATTAAGTGATATTGCGGATACAAAAGCTAACATTCTACTTTCAGTAAATGCCATTATTGTATCATTAGTCTTAGCAAATTTAATTTCTAAATTAGACACAAACCCTTATTTATTATATCCGACAGCCATCTTTACATTCTCTAGTGTGGTCTCTATGATATTATCTGTAATTGCTACACGCCCAAACGTTACTAGTGGAGAGTTCACAAAAGAAGATGTAAAAAACAAAAAGGTAAACCTTACCTTTTTTGGAAACTTCCACAAAATGCCATACGAAGATTACAGATGGGCTATCAATGAAATGTTGACAGACAAAAACTACATCTACGACTCATTAACTAAGGATTTATATTTCTTGGGTAAAGTCTTAGAGCGAAAGTATCGCATCTTGAGAATTACCTATACCATTTTTATGGCAGGTATAATTATCTCTGTTTTATCATTTGCTGTAGCTATTAAAACTCAGCCTGAAGCAAGTATTGACGATGTATTACCTGAAGGTGTTAATACAAATACCTCACAAGTATTTATAGAAAAAGATGCTAAAAAGAATGTGTTGGTTATGATTTAATGGTTTCCATTAAATCATCGTACGTATAGTAATCACTATCATCCTTTGAGCTATGGTACAAAATACTAACTCTCAAAGCCTTTAAGCCAGTAACGCCCTGAAGGTCCTCTAGCTCTAAAAATTCAAGATCGGTGTCCAGTGATTTTTTAGACTGTAAAAAACGGATGTAACGTTCATATTCTTGCTCGTCTTCTTTTTGTGAATAGACAATTGTCAATTTACCTTTTTCCGTAATTCTCTCTTCAGTACCTTTTATAAAGGCCTTATCCACTCGTTTTTTAACGACCTCGTACCTGGCATTGTAGGTCCCATCCACATCAAATCGTTTTTCGTCCATTCTAAACCTAATGGATAATGGTTGATTAAAAACCAGTACCATTGAAGCAACATCTAAACCTACTGGGTACTCATGTTGATTTTGATAAAATTCGTTCTCCATTTCGCACATCACCTGCAATTGCCATAATCTTAGGTTATACAAATAAACATCGTTAAAGCTATCGTGCTTGGTAATCGACTCCCCAATATACATGTTGTGCTCAACCCCATCTGTTTTAAAGCGTTCAAAGAAATGTGGGTACATTTTTTGAGCTTCTATCTGCTTGTGGTCTAAAATTGTAGACATGTTTTTATTAATGAGCTTAATAGTATCGTCATAGTGCTTACGATAGAAGTAAATAACGTCTAGCTCATCATCTATCTTGGAGAGATAATCATTTAAATCCTCTTCAATTTCCGTATTGAATTTTGAAGCTACATCTAACACAGGCCTTACATCCTCTCTTAAAAATAAACTGATGCTATGCTCGCTATCTACTTTAAACTCATTTTTTAACGAATCGTTATAGGTTTTGATTTGAAATTTTGTCTGTTCTAATATTGGAAGTTTTTTAACTTCCATCGCCTTATCGATGATTTTTCCAGCCATACTCAGTTGCATGGATAAATCCTTCTGTGTTGCAGTATTCCTTGCATCTGAAGAGCCCTTAACATCAATTTGACCAAATAAAGGATATACATTCTCAAAAGAAATCTTTTTGAATGTCGGCATTTCACCTGGCTCAAACTTAGTTTTTATAAAGTCTTTGGCCTCATCTTTAAATTTCCAATGCACACTAGGATGAATCGAAGTACATTCTTGCTGAATAATAGCCTCAATTAGGTTAGCCTCTTCTCTCCTAGAGCGCTCTACAGCCATAATTACAAATGGCATAACATCTTGCAACTTGTTAGCATTAATGCTATTTAAAGCGCCTTTTTGTTTTGAAACTAACTCCATAACTCCCAATAGGTGATCATTGTTAGCTATTGGTGCCAAGATTGCACTTTTAAAACCTGCTTTCTTTAAAATTTTGTGCTGTGGAGCTTTACCATTGGATTTCTTATAAGCCTTATCGATATCTGCGATAGCAATCAGCTCTTTTTCCTTTAACAGCTTTTTATATGAGTAATCGCACAATGCGCTTGCACATTTATTCTCTTCTGTTCCGTCAGTTAAATAACTATCAATCTTTTCTCCATAAACGGTTTCAAAAGTATCATTTTCCTCATTGTAGACCGAAAAACCAACTTCTATATCATCTATATCATATAATGATCTAAAAGTTTGGTGTAAATCATTTATAAAATCTTGATTTTTCTCTGTAACATCACCTATTAAATTCGATTTGATGTTAGAAATAGACTGATCATCAGTAACATCAACCATATTTGCAATGGCAAAACCTCTAAAATTATAACTAAATGGAGGTATTTTTCTCTTCCATAGTTCAAGGTCTTGGTAATTATCAATCAGTTCTTCATAATCGGACTGAGTGATTTTTGGTGCGTCCTCTGAAGGTTCTATCTCAATAAAATCTGCATTATATAAAATTTTATAATATCGCTTTAAGCCTTTATCATTTGGGATTTCATAGTAGTATGGGCGTTTAAAACTGGTGCCATATCCATAGCAAACATTAAGAATAACCATCCCTGCAATAACGTAAGCGTCATCGTCAGGCATATTTTTAATTTTAAGCTCAAACTCTTTGCCAGCATTATTTAAAATTGACTTGAAGCGCTCTGACTCATTGAAAATGACATTCTGAAAGGGAATCGTTGCTGTTTTAATTTCATTTTCCGTTAAAACCTCACTAAAACAATCTTGAAGAATGAATTGTATTTCGTTCTTTAATTCTTCTAGGTATTTAATATCCGTAAACCCATCTCTTAAAATTGGATTCTCATCGGCAACCCTAATAATTTCCTTGGCCTTTTTGGCCATAAAAGAATCCTGGCTGTCCTTCAAAACTTCATATTTACTGAGAAGTTTGTTAAAGCTCAACTTTACATTTAGTGGTGAATCTATGTTATTTGTAAAATCCAAATCCAGATATTATTTAAGACAAAGTTAGTCAATTAACTTTAAGTCGTTTAAAACAAGACAGACTTACAGTGCCATTGTTACATTTCTAGTCCGTAATTTTTATGAGGCTCATGGCAAAGCCGCCTCCTTCTTTCATATTTACGGTTAATGAGGTATCCTTGGTTCTTGAAATGGTCATTTCTTCTATTTTTATGGCAGTAGGGTTGTTGTCCCAATGTGCATCTTCAGCGTCTTTATACAAAACAGCTTTGTAAGTGGTGTCGTCATCTAGAAAATCAAAATCGATAGTTGCCATTCGTGCGTTTTCGTCTGTAATTCCGCCAATAAACCAATTTCCTGTTCCTCTTTCCTTGCGAGCAATCGTTACATAGTCTCCAACTTCTCCATTGAGAACTTTTGTTTCTTCCCAATCCACACCTACATCCTTTATAAACTGTAATGGTTCTGGGTTGGCTTCATAATGTTCAACTAAGTCGGCTGCCATTTGCACAGGGCTATAAATGACCACATATAAGGCCAATTGTTGGGCTAAAGTTGTATTGACCTGATTGTTTGCCTTATATTCATCAAACTTAATATTAAATATACCTGGCGTAAAATCTATAGGGCCAGATAACATTCTGGTAAAAGCTACTATTGGCAAATGCTCTGGCGGGTTTCCTCCGTCTTCCGCCCACGCATTAAATTCTTGACCCCGCAACCCTTCTCTTGAAATAGTATTTGGGTATGTTCTGCGTAAACCCGTCGCTTTTATAGGCTCGTGTGCATTAATGGCCACTTTGTACTTAGCCGCTTTTTCTACTGTATTATTGTAATGGTTGACCATATATTGTCCGTGATGGTACTCACCCTTCGGTAGAATTTTACCTACATAACCTGTTTTTACGACGTGCATGCCATACTTTTCCATTAAGGCAAAAGCAGAATCTTGTTGTTTTGTATAGGTTTCAGTAGCAGCAGAAGTTTCGTGATGCATTATAATGTCCACCCCTTTTTCTTTACTGTAACGCACTACCTCATCAATATCGTAATCTGGGTAAGTTGTTACAAAATCGAATACGCCTTCTCGGTCTTCAAAACCAATCCAACGTTCCCAACCTGTATTCCAACCTTCGACTAAAACACCACCAATATTGTTTTTTGCTGAAAAATCGATGAAATTCTTAACATTTTCAGTTGTTGCTCCATGTTTTCCGTGCGCTCCGCCTGTATCTGTCCAAGTACTCATATTTTGAGTCATGCCGTAATCCCATGACGATTTTCCTAAATGCATTTCCCACCATACGCCAGTATATTTCATGGGCTTAAACCAAGACACATCACCTAATTTATTTGGTTCATTTAAATTGACAATCAATTTAGATTCAATCAAGGCCGGGGCGTTATCCGTAATTTGAATCGTTCTCCATGGTGTATGGAATGGTAAGGTCCGTTTTACTTTATAATCTGTGTTTTCTGAGCCTACCAGATTACTTTTTAAATTCAAATTTTTAGTGTCCACCTTTAAAGTCATCCCAGAATAGTCCACCAATGCTGCTTCATGAAAACTTAAGTGCACACCATCAGTACCAATCATTGTCACAGGTGTGTTAACAGCATTTTCTGGGATGTAAGTTTGAGCAAGATTTACATGATCTGAATAAGACTTGGCATCAATTTCCGATAATTTTGTTGTGCTATATAAATGTTCATAAATGTCCCAATCTCCAGGAATCCAAAAGGTTTTATAATCTTCGGTGAGGTTAAATTCTGTATGCTCGTCTTTTATCAAAGCTTCATTCCAACCTTGTTGTTCTGGGAATTCATATCTAAAGCCAATACCATCGTCATAGGCTTTAAAAATAATATTTAATTTTCGTTTTAATTCTGAAGCCTCCTCTAATTCAATCTTTAATTCATTGTAATGGTTCACCACTTTGAGCTGCTCACCCCAAGGCATCTGCCAGGTCTCATTAAATTGTGACGTTGAGCTTTTCAATAGTTGTAGGCTATCGGAAATTCTTTCAGTATTGACAAACTCAAATCCTAAGAAGGATGTGTCAACAACTATTTTGTTATTGAACCTTACCGTATAAAAAGCACGCCCTTCTTGATTAAGATCAAAAGCAATTTTAATATTTGAATTTGGAGAAGATACTTCCATAACCTCATCTTCTTTTGTTGCACATGACATTATAAAAAAAGTCATAATACATATTACCAATTTGATTTTCATACTATTTTAATTTTAGTCTTTCTTGATAATTACACCTAATTTTTAAGCTCAAGAAGCACAATGTCAAAGTCTGAATTTAACTTTACTTTTCCCTTGTCAACTTTAGCTGTTACACCAGAATAGGCATCATAAACCATATTTCCATCTTCAAATACTTTAGAGACATCCACGCTCTTTTCGCCTTTTTGAAGTCCTAATCCAACCACTACTATATCTTTGGTATCTTCCATAGTGTAGCTTCTATAAAACACATAGGGACCTTCTGTAATCATTTGATGCACACCCGCACCAACAGCAGGGTGCTTCTCTCTAAATTTACCAAGTTTTTGCCAATGCGTCAATACTTCTTTGGTAGAATCACTATTTGTAATAGCTTCCCAATTCATAAACGAGCGTAAGTTAGCATCACCTACCGCACTATCTACCGCCAATACTCTTGCTGATTCATCCCCATAATAGATCTGTGATGCACCAGGAGTTAATAATAATCTGGTAGCTGCTTCAAAAGGTTTTTTGCGCATAGGGTCAAAAGGCTGACCATCATCGTGGGAGCTCACATAGTTTAAAATACCATAGCCCTTTAAGTTAGAGTTTAAGCTTTTTGAGTAATTACTAAATTGGGTTTCATAATCTTGTTGAGCAGCATTCCATTTCATTTCAAAATTTATAAGGCTATTGAAAGCGTCATCAAAATAATTGACTTTTTTATCACCAAAATCAAATGCCATCCCTGATGAAATGCCATAGTTATATACCTCACCAACCAAATAAAACGGCGTATCATCCAAAACCTTATCAGGATTAGACTCTTTAAACCTTTTAAAAGCAAAGTCACATTCATCTTTAAATTCTTGCCACACAAATTCTTCTGTGTGCTTTACTGTATCCACCCGATACCCGTCAATACCATAATCAGTAATATAATCGGTTAACCATTTCATAATGTAAAAACGAGGTGCTCTTGGGTGACCTGTACGCTCAAAAAAAGCATCAAGTTCCTTAACCTCTTGTTCGTAACGTCCCTCAGCCTTCCATTTTTCGACCAATTGAGGAGGTAGTTCTACGGCTTCATTACTTTCCGTTTTAATGTCTGGCAAGTTTTTAACTAAGGTGCAAGTCACTGTGTTTTCGTAGCTATCATAGGCACATTGAGGCTCTGTCCTTACCCATTCGTTTGGCCAAACAGGGTCCTTTTCAGTTACAGGCCCAGTATGGTTTATTACGGCATCTAACAGTATGCGTATTCCATTATTGTGAGCTGTCTCAACCAATTGTCTTAAGTCTTCAGGAGTTCCGAAATTAGGATCAATGGTCGTCCAATCCTTTGTCCAATAGCCATGAAACCCATAAGATAGACCAGTACCTTCATCTGTGCCTCCATGAATTTGTTCTACAATTGGCGTCATCCATATTGCATTAATCCCTAAATCTGAAAAGTAACCTTCTTTTATTTTCTCCGTAACGCCTTTGATATCCCCACCTTTAAATCCGCGTAATTTTCCAGTCGTTTTTGTTCTATCAAAATTGATATCATTCGACGTATCGCCGTTATTGAATCTATCGGTCAATAAAAAATAGATATTAGCTCCTTCCCAAACAAAATTGGTTTCTGTGGTTTCCTGAATGTCTTGGGCTTCTTTTTTATGATCCGATTTACAAGCGAAAACTAAAACTCCTGAAATGACTAAGATTATTTTTTTCATATTTCAATTTTTAAAATGAACGATTCTAACGGTTTAATATCTATACTTGCTTTAGCCATACCTTTTTCAACTTTTAAAGTGGTTGAATAGTTACCGTACAATTGATCTTTTATTGTGTATTCACCTTCTTGAATATCTAGTTTTGAAACTAAACCGTCTGGTAGTTGTAACTCAAAACTATAGGCATTCTCTCCATTAAAGTTTGAAATAATTATCAATTTTTCATCATCTGACCAACGTACAAAGGACAGCACTTTATCATTATACCCTTCTGTTTTTTCTTGGTTATACGCATGGATATCTTGGTATTTACCCATTAACGCAGAACTATTAATGGTAAAATTTAACAAGCGCTTGTAAAAATCCCTTAACTGTAGTTCTTCTTCTGTAGATTGCCCACCATCAAAATTCTTACCGTTCACCCAGCGCACGACACTAGACACACTTCCGTAGTCGAAAATTGACGTTCTTGTTGGATCTCCAAAGCCTAGATCTTCTTCGGCTTTTTCACCTAATTCTTGTCCAAAATACACCATGGTCGGTGCGGTAGTCGATGTTGCAGACACTACCATTGCCGGTTTTCCTTTAAGCGCATCGCCAGCAAAATCTGGACTAGCAATCCGCTGCTCATCGTGATTCTCTAAAAAATGAAGCATGTGGTGTTCAATATCTTTTAAGTCTTCAAAAATTGGCGGAATATTGTCGGTTTTTCCATGACCTTGCATCACGTGTTTTAGGGTGTCGTACAATTGAACTTTATCATAGAGATAGTCCATTTTCCCTTTTTTGATGTAATCGCGATACAAATGCGGTTGATAAACTTCAGCTAAAAGAAAGGCATCTGGATTCTCCATTTTTATATGCGAATTCATGTAACTCCAAAACTCAACTGGCACCATTTCCGCCATATCAAATCGGAATCCGTCTACTCCTTTAGCTGTCCAATACATAGCAATATCTTTAAACTTCACCCACGAATCAGGCACTACTTTATCACTCCAGTACTCAAAATGTGTTTTGTAATCTTCATTTTCAAAACCATCTGGTAGTTCATCAAAGTCTTTTTGACCTTCTGGAGAAATACCGTAATTGACTTTTACAGTTTCGTACCAGTCATTCATATCTGGTTGGGAAGCTCTTGACCCATTACCTGTCCATTTTGCAGGATGTTCTTCAAACTTTCCATCTGCCATTGGATGATGTTCACCACCAAGTGGTTTGTAACCGTTTTTCCATTCAGGCACTTTAAAAGCTTCTCCTGGGTTGTAATAAAAATTGTTATTAACTGCGTATGTAACGGTTTTATCATCATCTGCTCCGAAATCTGAAGTGCCCTCTGGATTAGTAATACTTTGATAGTTTCGAGCCACATGATTGGGCACTATATCAATAATAACTTTTAAGCCGTTATTATGTGTTCTTTCAATCAATGCTTCAAATTCCTGCAACCTGTTATTAACATCTTCAGCCAAATCGGGATTGACGTTGTAGTAATCCTTAACAGCATAAGGCGAACCAGCTCTTCCTTTTACCACATCTGGGTCATCATTAGAAATACCATAGTCTGTATAATCTGTAATCACATCGTGGTGTGGCACACCAGTGTACCAAATATGTGTCACCCCTAAATCTTTAATTTCAGCCAAAGCTTTATCCGTAAAGTCATTGAATTTACCCACACCATTTTCTTCAAGTGTTCCCCACGGTTTGTTAGTTGTATTAGTGTTGCCAAATAATCGGGTAAAAACTTGATAGACTACTTCTTTTTTCTTCATAGCTTTTTTTACATCTTCTTGATTTAGTAACATTTTTTGTTCTTTTGTGTCGTTTTTACACCCACTTAAGGTCAGTATTGTTACAAATAATATGAAAAGTCTGAAATGTTTCATTTTAAAATTATTTACTAAGTTTAACTCTGACTTCCATCTCCTGGGAAGTATCCCAATTAAATTTTATAGTTAGGGTTTTGTATTGTGAATTGTAATTGCCCGAAACTCGTTTTCCGTCAATTTTAATACGCTTTGGTTCATCTTGAACATTATGAATTGTAAAGTCAATTGTCTTGGTTTTAGTATTGTAATTTTCTGCTGTTTCAGCTTCAAAATCAATGTCTAGCCAGCGCCTTTCTTTTTCAGCTTCAAATTCAAGAATTTGATATTCCCCTTTATTAATAGGATCGACAGTATTTCCGTCATCGAAATAAACCGTTCTTTCAGACTCTTCAATGGTATCATGATGATAGTATTGTAATTGAATATAACTATCGTCATAATCTTTTGTGGACTGCATGGGTTTTGCCAAAGGAATGAAAGCTCCTGCTCTAACGTAGGTAGGTAGAAAATCTTCGTTAAGTTTTACTGATTGGGTCTGTCCACCTGCAATGATTTCATCCGTTTCTATATTGAACCAATAAGACGTTTTAGGAAAATAAACCTCCTGATGTGAAATTGAATCTTTCAACACAGGTGATACCAAAATATCATGTCCCCATAAATAGGTTTTTAAATACTCAAATAACTCGGTATTCTCAGGTTCCTCAAAAAATAAGGGCCGCATAAGCGGAGCACCTTCAATATGATTTTTTGCCATTAAATCATAATTGTATGGCAACATTCTGTACCGCATTTGAATGGCATACTTAGCCAATCTTTTAGCCTTTTCACTTCTAAAAACAGGTTCACTTGCTACATCTTCTTGAGCATGTGGTCTATAAATAGGCTGAAAAACCCCGTATTGTAACCAGCGAACATATAGCTCATCATCTAAATTAGCGCCAGCAAAACCACCTAAATCACTATGCATATAAGCAACGCCTTGCATTCCCATTTGCAGAGCAATTTCTGGCTGTGACTGCAAACCACCCCATGTTCTGTTGACATCCCCAGACCATGGCACCATCCCATAACGCTGAGACCCTGAATAACCTGCACGCATTAATATAAAAGGTCTTTTGTTAGGGCTTGCCTCTAGACTGGCTTCATACACTAATTTTGCCCAATCGTGGCCATAAATATTATGTACTTCAGCAGCTGAACCAGTAGCATGTTGCACCCAATTTGGGTGCACTTCGGGTTCTCCTAAATCTCCCCAAAATCCGTTGACTCCCATATTAGCCAACTCTTTGTAAATGCTTTTAAACCATGTTTCTCCTTTTGAATTGTAAATATCGATGATACCTGTATTACCAAAATAGAAATCGTATTTGGCAGGGTTACCTATAGAATCCTTAGCCAATACATTTTTATCCACGGCCTCTTGCCAACGGTTTGATGTTGTTAACACAAAAGGTTCGGTAATAAGTATCGTCTCAACATTTTGAGTTTTTAAGTCGTTGATCATTTGCTTTGGATTGGGGAACGAATCTTTATAAAACTCTAGATTACCCATCGTTCCTTTTAATTCTTTTCCAAACCAATACAAATCCAAAATTATGGCATCAACAGGAATTTTTTCATCCTTAAATCTATCAATAGTTTCTAGGGTTTCTTCTTGGGAGTGATATCCAAAGCGACTTGAAAAATTACCTAAGGCCCATCTTGGCAGCATGGGTTGTTTTCCTGTTAAATCAGTATAGTTGTTGAGCAAATCATACCATGTATCACCAACTATCACTTGATAGGTTTTGCGACCAGAAATAGTTTCATAGGTCAAGGTATTATCTCCTTTGCTATCAAGGTCTAAATAGCCAATTGGAGCGTTGTCAAAATGAATCATGTATTTATTTGATGACAACACAATTGGCATGGTATAGTTCATCAATTGAGATTCGGTTTCGTAACCGTAATGAGCTCTGTTGAATAATGGTAAACGGTTGCCTCTACGATTCATGCCCAAGGCTCTGGCACCTCCGCCGTATAGCACCTCATCTTTGGTGAGGTTGAATTCTATTTTTTCAGTAGAATCGGCGACAATATTGTCTTTTACCATATCCATTGGTTGGTGAACACTTTTGTAATAACCACGTTTTTCGGATGTGATGAGTTGGTCTTTGTAGTAATATGAGATTTGGAATGGTCTTTTGGTGATCTTAACTTCTATACCATCAGTAAATATTGTTGCTGTACTATTGTCTTCCCTAATAACTGAATTGCTGATGTTTGACTTTAATATTACAGCATGAGAGTTCTTACTTTCATTTTCATCCGTCGGTATAAATGTAGTTTCAATAACTTGAGAAGAGTAACGCGAAATTAAATACTTTCCATCATTTACATTGACTTGAAAATACGTGTGTTTATCCTCAATGCTTTTAAAAACACGTTTTGTGTTTTGAGCAGTAAGTGAAGCTGCTGAAAGTATAAATGTTATTAATAGAATTATTTTTTTCATGTTCGTTTTATACCTACAAGGTTCTTGAAACCTTGCAGGATATTTTTAAAATAGATTCCTCATCCCCGCCTGACGGTCGGGCAGGAAGTGCGGAATGACAAAACAGTCGTCTAGTTTTTATTTAACAAAAACAATAACGGCTGGTCTAACCTAGCATTCCATGAATTTTCTGAATGGTCTGTACCTTCAAAAAACAAGTTCTTTGAATCCTCGTTTGTATATCCTTTCTCTTTCAAAATGGCATCTACTCTTGGAGCATATTGAGGATAGTGCTGATCTAAAGTTTGATTTCCATAATCAAAATATAATTTATGACTTCCCGCTTTCGGTAAATTGTTTTCCATATAAGAAAAAATAGCATCGGGCATTGGATTATCCTCTCTAGGGGCTGCTCCAACCCAATGTGTAGAAATACAAGCTGCCCCTCCAAAAACATCTGAATATTCTGCAACCGCATACATAGACATTAAACCACCCATACTAGAACCCATAACAAATGTATTTTCTTTGTTTGGGTAAACAGAGTAAGTATTATCTATGATAGGCTTTAATTCTTTAACCAAAAAATTAAGATAATTGTCTCCATTAAATTTTGTATCAATATTCGCATTAGCTGATTCACTCAAAAGCTTCTCCTGAACTGATTTATCTATAAGTTTGAATGCTTTCTGCGGAAATAAATCTTGCCATCGAATCTCCGGAATGTTATGGATAGCCACAACAATAAAATCTTTTGCTTTCCCTTCGTTCATTAATTGAGCCGCCCACTCATCAACTTTCCATTCTTGCTTATTCCATGTGGTTGTACTATCGAACAACATTTGTCCGTCGTGCATATATAAAACACTATACTTCTTTTCTATTGAATAATCTTCGGGCAACCAAATGTCGACAGGTCTTGGTTGTATATATTTTGAAGGAAAACTATCCAATCTCATCAATTTTCCTTCAAATAGCTTCGTGTTTTCAGCCCTTTTAAATTGGTGAGTTGAACTGGTAGCATCATTCTCAGAATTGCCTCCTGTGTTAGGATTTTCATTTTTACACGAAAATGTAAAAACAACTATTAATATGTAAACTAGATATTTCATGCTACAATTTTGTAGTAACTATTTTGCTGCCTTTTGTATTTAATTCAAGCTTGTCACCCCAAGTTATGGTTTCACCAGTAATTACATCCGTTAAGGTTTTATTGTCAATCCCTAACTCTTCAAAACGTGTAAGATCTAAAGTATAAGGGTCTTCATTTTTATTTAGAATATGAACCACCGTTTCATCATCTAACACCCTGGCTAAAACATAAACTCCTTCTTTTGGTGCAAAATGTACTGTTTTACCCTCATGAATGGCTTTACTGTTTTTTCTATAATTAAGAACTTTGGTTAAATAGTTCTGCATTTCTTTTTGATCTTCTGTTAAGCCTTTACCTTCAAAAGCATTGACAGTATCGCTTTCCCATCCGCCCGGAAAGTCAGTTCTGATTAATCCATGATCTCCTGGGTTTTCAAAATCGTCCATTAAAATTTCGGTGCCATAATAAATCTGTGGAATTCTTGGTAGCATTAGTAAATAACTCAATGCCATCTTAGTATTGACGATATCCCCATTGAGCTGAGTGAAAACACGACTCATATCGTGATTGTCGGGAAATACCATAATATCTTTTGGTGAGGTATACCCAAAATCATTCGCCAACCCTTCGTACATTTTCACAAGGCCTTTATCCCAAGATTCATCTTCATTTAAGGCATCAATAATATTTTGCTTCATGGCAAAATCCATTGTAGAAGTTAAGTTAGAATCATAGCCATCTTTATTTTTATGGCCCTCCTGCCAATAGGCAATGAGTAGAGGATTGTAGCTCCATTCTTCGCCAACGATACTAAAATTAGGGTACTCATTCATAATGGCGCCTGCCCAATCGCTCATAAAATCTTTGTCGGGGTATGGATAAGTGTCTTGACGAATACCACCTAGATCCAAGGTTTCTATCCACCATATACTATTTTGAATAATATAGTTGGCCATAAAAGGATTTCGCTGATTTAGATCTGGCATACTGGATACAAACCAACCATCCGAAAGTTGCTGTTTGTCAATGTTAGAAGCATAAGCATCTTGATTAACCGTACGTCTATGGTTCGATGTTTTTGTGGTTTGCCAATTCCAATTGTCCTCGTTCTCTTCATAATGTTCTTGATAATTCACCCAGTCTTTAAACGGTAAATCGGTCATCCACCAATGCTCAAGCCCACAGTGATTTGCAATCTGATCCATGATAAGTTTCATATTGCGCTTTTTCATTTCTTCAGACAAGCTCTTGTATTCCTCTAAAGTTCCAAAACGGGGATCCACTTTGTAATAATCGGTAATCGCATACCCGTGGTATGAACCTTGGGGCATATCGTTAATCAATAGTGGCCCTGGCCAAATTGCTGTAAACCCCATAGTGTCTATATAATCCAAATGCTCTGTTATCCCTTGAATGTCTCCACCGTGCCGAGCATAATCATCATCTCTATTAATAGTCTTTTCATTTAAATTATCAAATACATCATTAGTAGAGTTTGCATTTGCGAAACGGTCTGGAGTAATTAAATAAATAGCGTCTGAGCTATCAAATCCATTATAGGCTTCACCTCCTTTCTTTCGCTCTTTCAGTTCATAAGTCTGAACTAAATCTTCTTCATTTTCTTTCTTAAAATGAATATTGAATTGACCAGGTTTTGCCGCATCTGAAATCTCAAAATCCAAAAACAAATAATTTGGACTATCTGCTTTATGAAATTCTTTTAGGGTAACACCTTGGTGATTTACCTCTGGTGTATACTCTCCTATATTGGGATGCTTTACTAAAATTTGAAGTTTAGGGTTTTTAAGGTTTACCCACCAATTTGGTGGTTCAATTCTGTTAATATCATTAGATAATTCTACCTCTTCTTGTGGATTATTAACGGTCTCATTGCTTGCAGGCTTCTCCTTACAAGAAACCATTACAATTAATGCGAAGCAAATTCCTATTGTTTTTAAAATATTCATAATATGATGAGTTTAAAAAGCCTTACCAAAAATTCAAGGCAAGGCTTTATCTATTAACTGGTCACTAAATCATTTGGTCTGACCACTATTATTTTTCCATCGACTTTAATCTTTAATTCGCCTTGGCCTTCGAGTTCAAATTTTGTTTCCTCTTGGCATACGTTCACTTTTAAAATATGATTTCTAAAGTTTACTTTAAACGAATAGGCTTGCCATTGCTCTGGTATTCTCGGACTAAAAACCAATTGGTCATTTTTAACTCGCATGCCTCCAAAACCTTCTACAATACTCATCCATGTACCAGCCATTGAGGTAATATGTAAGCCTTCGTGTACTTCGTGATTGTAATCGTCCAAGTCCAATCGTGATGTCCTCAAATAGAACGTATATGCCTGATCCATTCTATTCAGTTTAGCTGCTTGGATGCTATGAATACATGGTGACAATGAACTTTCGTGTACTGTGAACGGTTCGTAAAAATCGAAATGACGCTCTAATTCTTGCGTTGTAAAATGGTCTTCAAAGAAATAAAAACCTTGTAAGGTATCTGCTTGTTTAATGTATGGTGACCTTAGGATTCTATCCCACGACCATTTTTGGTTGATTGGTCTTTGATCATTTGGCAAGTCTGCTACAGTAATCAATTCTTTATCTAAGAAACCATCCTGTTGCATATAAATATTCAATTCTATATTGAAAGGAAGATACATTTCATCAGCTACCTTTTTCCACCGATGCAATTCTTCTTTACTTAAATTGACTTTACCTAAAACGCGTTGGTGATCTTCCGGATAGCCTTCTTCGACCTGTTTTATGGTTTTTAAACAATAATCAATGCACCATTTTGCGATGTAGTTGGTATACCAATTGTTATTGACATTGTTTTCGTATTCATTAGGGCCTGTAACTCCAAGAATGACATATTTATCTTTAGCCGTTGAATAGGTAGCTCTTTGATGCCAAAATCTGGCAATACCAATAAGAACTTCTAAGCCCATTTCTGGTATGTAGCTAAAATCCCCAGTATATCGATAATAATTAAATATGGCAAAAGCAATGGCCCCATTACGATGAATTTCCTCAAAGGTAATCTCCCACTCATTATGGCACTCTTCACCATTCATAGTAACCATAGGATACAATGCTGCTCCATTTTTAAATCCTAATTTTTCAGCATTTTCAATGGCTTTACCTAAATGTCTGTAACGGTATTCTAAAAGATTTCTGGCTACTTTTTGATCTTTGGTTGCCATGTAAAACGGCACGCAATATGCTTCCGTATCCCAATACGTACTTCCGCCATATTTTTCACCTGTGAATCCTTTTGGACCAATATTTAATTTAGGGTCGGTGCCTAAATACGTTTGATTTAAATGAAATATATTGAAACGTATGCCTTGTTGGGCTTCAACATCACCTTTAATTGTAATGTCTGCCATGTCCCAAATTTTTGCCCAAGCTTCTCTTTGCTGATCCAATAGTTTTTCGAATCCTGTTTCAGTCGCTTTTTTGAGAACCCTTTTAGCAACATTGACTAAATCATTTTTATCATGATTTCGATCAACCGTATAACCTCCGAATTTATGAATGCTATACGTTTCACCTTCATTAACTTGGTGCGCGTAGCTAAATGAAGCATAAGTGGCATCAGCATTGATTTTTGGGTTAATCATTACAGACTTACCTTCAATAAAAACTTTCGATTCCATGAATGTACATGTGTAGAAATCAGTTTTCATGGTTTTAGCTTGGATGAAGGCTTGATTATTTTCGTGACTTACCTTTTGGGTATCCCAAAATTTGTCGTCCCAATTGGTATCTTCATTGGTAATACCACTATCTAAATATGGCTGGTATATAATCGTAGCATCGCCTTTAAGCAAAGTAATATTATAGTTAATAGCACCCAATTCATCGTGGGTAAGACTTAAAAACCGCTTGGTATTTACCTCAACTTCGACATTATTCTTAAGTACAGCTTTGAAGGATCTGGACAACCAGCCTTCTTTCATGTTGAGTTCTCTTCTAAAATCGGAAACGCTCTTACAAGTATGCAAATCCAATGGCTCATCATTGATGGTTACATTTATGCCTATCCAGCTAGGTGCATTAAGCACCTTTGCAAAATATTCTGGGTAGCCGTTTTTCCACCATCCCACACGGGTTTTGTCTGGGTAGTACACCCCAGCGATATAACTTCCCTGAAAAGTTGGACCTGAATACTGTTCTTCAAAATTGGCACGTTGTCCCATGGCTCCGTTACCGATACTAAATAAGCTTTCGGAAGATTGAACGCGATTCACATCAAATCCTTCTTCTATGATTGACCAGTTGTCTGGTTTTATATAATTCTGATTCATTCCTTTTTGATGTTTTTTAGTTATAAACTACATCGTTGATTATTACGCCTTATTGGCGTACTTTTTATTGATTAATTCTTTTATAAAGTCACCTGGCAATTCTGTAAAGTCTTTAAATACAAAATCTGCATGACCCAGCACCTCTTTTGACCCGATGCCAATAGAAACCATGTTTGCAGAATTTGCTGCAGTTACACCTGCTACAGAGTCTTCAAATACCACACAATCTTCTGGTTTTACATTTAAAAGTTTGGCTGCATTAAGAAAGACCTCAGGATCTGGTTTTGCTTTTGAAACATCATTGCCATCCACAATAACATCGAACAAATCGTTAATGCTCGTTTGTTTTAAAATGCGTCGTGCATTTTTACTTGCAGACCCTAATGCTATTGGCTGTTTTTTACTCTTTAGATCCTTTAATGTTTTTAGAACATCGGGTAATAATTCCGACTGATCCATGTCATCTATATAGGATAAATACTCTTCGTTTTTAGATGCCATTAAATCATTAAATTCGGTTTCTGAAATGGTTTTGTTACCCCATTCTAATATTTTTTGAAGCGACCGAACTCGGCTCACCCCTTTTAGCTGTTCATTTTCCTCTTCTGTAAATTCAATATCCAGACGTTTAGCCAATCGCTGCCATGCCAAAAAATGATATTTGGCAGTATCGACGATGACCCCATCCAAATCGAATATAAAAGCTGTTTTACTCATTGAAATTTATTCTGTAGGTTGATAAGAAATGGCCGATTTATCTGTAATTAAAAAATTGCTTAGACTCGCAATCAGAAGACTTATTCCTGCAATAGTCATTGCATTTATTGCTTCCTCTCCTATAAGGCTAGATACAAAGTTGATTCCTCCTAATGCTGCTATTATTTGTGGGATGACAATGAACATGTTAAAAATTCCCATAAACATTCCCATTTTCTTAGGGTCAACCGAACTAGACAACATTGCGTAGGGCATAGACAAAATACTTCCCCAAGCAACTCCAATTAAAATGAAACAATACTTAAGTTGTTCTGGAGAGACGATATTCATGAGTAGAAAACCTACTCCACCTAATGAAAGAGAAAGCATGTGAACATATTTTCTATTAATGTTTCTCTTAGAAGTATAAAACACAAATAATAAAGCAAACGCCATAGAAGACAATCCGTACACACCCATTGCAGAACCAACTGAATTAGAGGATTTTTGAAACGCTGTATTTTCTATGTCAAATGCTTCTTTGTCTAGAATATTTGACATATCGTAACTCGATTCAATTGGTGCAGGAGTTTTATAAACATGCTCTGTTAATGCAGGGTTTGCCAAACTCCACATAGTAAAAAAGGCAAACCAACTAAAAAACTGAATAACTCCCAATTTTTTCATAGTTGTTGGCATGTTCCCAATATTATTTACAATGTCTGAAACGAAACTGTTTTTCTCTTTTTTCTCTCTTTCAAACTCTTCCATATCCTCTGGAGGATATTCAGTTGTTGTAAATACAGTGTAGAGAATACTCACTAAAAAAACGAAAGCTCCAATGGCAAAAGCTATTTTTACGGAATCTGGCACAACACCTAAATCCGCCGAATCGCTTACACCCATTTGTGATACTAACCATGGTAGATTACTTGCTACCCATGTTCCAATACCAATAATAAGAGTTTGCATAACAAACCCATAAGTCCGTTGAGATTCTGATAATTTATCAGCAACCAATGCACGGAAAGGCTCCATCGATATGTTTATAGAAGCATCTAAAATCCAAAGAAAGCCTGCAGCTACCCATAAAGCAGGTGAGTAAGGAACAAAAAATAAAGCCAGTGAGCTTAATATGGCACCGATGAGAAAATAAGGTCTCCGACGACCCCATCTCGGACTCCAGGTTCTATCACTCAAGTAACCAATAATTGGCTGAACCAATAAACCAGTTAGCGGAGCCGCAATCCATAATAATGGAATTTCATCTTTACCTGCGCCGAGAGTTTGAAAAATTCGAGACATAAAGCCTCCTTGTAGAGCAAAACCGAATTGAATTCCCAGAAATCCAAAACTCATGTTCCAAATCTCCCAGAATCCAAGGATACGCTTTTTCATAATAGTATGAATTAAATTAATACTATCCTGACAAGCTATGCTTATCAAAACTTATGGTATAGAAGTGAAAATATAAGTTTTGACTTGGCGTAAAGATATAAAAGATTTTAAACTGACAATGTTAAATTTCTATTTGGTGCTCTCCCGTTCAATTAAATCGGTCTCAATAACTAAGGTTTTATAATGTTCGTCTTCTTCCTCAGTCTCTAAACGATCTATCAATAAATCAGCAGCTTTCTCACCCATGGTTTGGGCATGCTGGCTTACTGTTGTAAGGCTTGGTGTGGCGTGTTTAGAAAGCACCCCATTGGTAAAACCGATAACCTGAATATCTTCTGGGATGCGGTGCCCCAACAATCTGGCAACTTTCATTGCGGAAAGGGCATAAAGTTCATTGACAGCAAAAATGCCGTCAATTTTTTCATTGGCTTCAAATAGTTGTCTTATCTCAGCTTCAAGTTTATCTAAATGCACTTCGTAGTCCATACTATCATCCAACTTTAAAATAAGATTAGCTTCCAACTCTATATGATTATCACTTAAAGCTTCTAAATAGCCCTGTGTTCGTAACTTCCCCACACTAACGTAATCTTTGGTAGTTACCAACGCTATATTTCTACAATTATTATCGATTAATTTTTGAACTGCATTCTTAGCTCCTTTAAAATCATCCACAATAACCTTATCGCAATTAATCTCATTAATCACACGATCGAACATAACAATGGGCATACCTTGATTCATCGTTTCAGTAAAATGGTGATAATCCTGTAATTGTTGGGTTTCCTTAGAAATGGACAGAATAAAGCCATCAATACTTCCACTTGCCAACATCTCCATGTTTATGACCTCTTTAGAGAAGGACTCATTTGAAAGTCCTACAATAACATTATAACCACGCCTATTGGCTACAAGCTCAACGCCTCTAATAACTTTTGAAAAAAAATGGTGTACAATCTCTGGTATTAAAATAGCTATGGTATTCGTCTTCCTGTTCTTTAAACTAAGGGCAATATTATTGGGTCTGTAATTGTAAAGTTTTGCAAAGGCTTGGATTTTTTGCTTGGTATCATCACTTATTTCAGCACTATTTTTTAATGCTTTTGAAACAGTAGAAATGGAAACATCGAGTTCCTTTGCTATTTGCTTAAGGGTAATTTTTCTCTTCATATATAGGGTGTAAATGTTAAAAACATTTGGACTAAGATAATTGAAATAATTTGAACATATTTTAAGACTTCGTAATATAAACCCAACTTGTTTGCGAATACCTTAATTTTTGCTTATTTTAAAAGAAAAATTGAAATTTTCTAAAAAGTTTTTAACACGAAAACGTTTTCGTGGGCTGCCAAAAACATTTTAACAGTTATATGATGTTTTATTTACATAAATTGCTCAGATAGAAGTGAAAATATAACTAATAAATTAACTAAGCAATTAACTCAAAATAGTTTATGAAAACATTATTTAATGCGTTTCTATTCTGTATTTTTCTTATTCCTGCTACCTTCTTTGGGCAATCAGCAGTAAGTGGTACAGTAACGGACCAAGCAAATGCAATGCCCCTACCGGGCGTTAACGTCATCATCAAAGGAACTACCACTGGTACTTCTACGGATTTTGACGGTAATTACACTCTAAATGTTAACAACGGTGATGTACTGGTGTTTTCGTATTTAGGGTTTGTAACACAAGAAATTACCTATACCGGACAAGCGAGAATCGATGTTGTCATGGCAGAGGATGCTGCTCAATTAGATGAAATTATACTAATCGGATATGGTACTACCACCAAAAAAGACGCAACAGGGTCTGTTGAATCAATTACCGCTAAGGAATTTACTAAAGGTAATATTGTAACTCCCGCTAATCTTTTAAGTGGGCGTGTTGCTGGTGTAAATATTACTACTGACGGAGCGCCAGGTACTGGCTCTCAAATAAGAATTAGAGGTGGTTCCTCTATTAATGCATCAAACGACCCACTTATAGTTATTGATGGTTTGCCAATTGATAATTCTGGCGTTGGAGGGTCAAGAGGTGTACTCTCTAATATCAATCCTAATGATATTGAGTCATTTTCTGTATTAAAAGATGCTTCCGCAACTGCCATTTATGGATCGCGAGCGTCTAATGGTGTAATTATTATTGTAACAAAAAAGGGGCGTTCTACGTTTAGCGCTGATATTGACACGCAATACACCTTTGGCGAAATAGAAAATAGAATAGATGTTTTTTCTGCGGATGCTTACAGAGACTTAATAAATAGCCAACCTGTTAATGGTTCTACACTAGACACATCCTTGTTAGGTAATGCAAGTACCAACTGGCAAGATGAGATTTATAGAAGCACAGTTTCTGCTATACATAACATTACATTAAGAGGACAGTTGTTTAATGCATTGCCAGTACGTTTTTCCTTTGGTGTAACTCGCCAAGAGGGTGCTCTGATAAC
Organism: Winogradskyella sp. A3E31; assembly: GCF_046720935.1. Lineage (NCBI taxonomy): Bacteria > Pseudomonadati > Bacteroidota > Flavobacteriia > Flavobacteriales > Flavobacteriaceae > Winogradskyella > Winogradskyella sp. A3E31. Next base: position 171,582 of record NZ_JBHNWH010000004.1, on the reverse strand, counting down.
TTCTTTGGCCGAAAGACGTAACTTATCATTATCTGTAAACCCAACATTTTTTGATGATCACCTAAAAGTGAATGTAAATGCTAATATGGCTTTTGAAGATAATCGTTTTGCCGATAGAGGACAAATAGGAACAGCTTTGCGCTACGATCCAACTCAATCAGTATATGACTCTACTTTAAATGGCTTTAATGGATTTTATCAACATACAGATGGTAATGGGAATTTGCAAAATGGATCTACGAATCCAGTTGCAGCACTATTATTAAGTGATAGTCGTGGTGATGCCAACAGAGTATTTGGAAATATTAATTTAGATTATAAATTCCACTTTCTACCAGAATTAAATGCTGTTGTAAATTTGGGATATGATGAAACTCAAAGTGTTTCTACTAATAATTCTACGTTTGCCACCCAAGATGATATTAATAGAAATAGTTCTAGAAACACTCAAAAAAGAACCAACGAGTCAATAGACGGATATTTAAAATATGCCAACGCATTTGGTGATTTCGGATTTGATTTGACTGGTGGTTATTCTTATCAGAAATTCACCAATGATGGTGCTTTTACAGGCAATAGATTTGACCCTCTAAGTGTAGGTGATACATTTGCTGACACCGATGTTGTTCTTATTGGGTTTTTTGGAAGAGCTAATGTGAGCTTTTTTGATAAATACAGATTAACAGCAACATACAGACGTGATGGTACCTCTCGATTTAGCGAAGAAAACCGCTGGGGAGATTTTTGGTCAGCAGCCGCTGCTTGGCAAATTGGTGATGAAGATTTTTTAAAAGACTCTAACACTATTTCTAGCTTAAAATTACGTGTTGGGTATGGTATTACAGGTCAGCAAGCGATTGGTGAAACAGACATATATCTTAGAAGATTTAGATTAGGTAACGAGAACTCAAATTACCAGTTTGGCAATAACCCTATCGTCCCTTTTGTGCCTTCAGCCTTAAATCCTGATTTAAAATGGGAAGAGACTTCAACTTTTGAAGTTGGTATTGATTATGGGCTTTTCGATAATGCTGTTACCGGTACTCTAGGTGTTTTTGAAAAAAATTCTGAAGACTTATTATTTAATGCCCCTGTGGGCGATGGTAGTAATTTTACTAATAGTATTATACAAAATATTGGTAACTTGAGAATTCAAGGTTTGGAATTCAGTATTAGCGCAGATGTTATCCGTAAAGAAGATATCAATTGGAATTTAAGCTTTAATACTACATTATTAGATCGAGAAATTACTGATTTAGCTTTTGGCCAAGATGTAACAACTGGAGGTATTGCTGGTGGAACAGGAAACTTTATCCAATTGCATAGAGAAGGTGAAGCCCCAAATTCATTTTACGTTTTTAAACAACTTTATGACAATAGCGGCAATCCTATCGAAGGAGCTTATGTAGATCTAAATGGTGATAATATCATTAATGATGAAGATCGCTACATTAAAGAAAACCCAGGACCTAATGCCCTTTTCGGCTTTCAGTCGAGCTTAGATTATAAAGGTTTTGATTTTGCCTTTAACCTAAGAGCAAGTCTAGGAAATTATATTTACAATAACGTAAATTCTTCAAATGCGCAATATGAAAGGCTTTTGGATAATTCAGTATTAGGGAATATCCCAACCAGTGTTTTAAATACAAATTTTCAAAGAACTTCAGATGTTATTATATCTGATGCTTTTCTGGAAAATGGAGCATTTTTAAGAATGGACAATATTACTCTTGGCTATACCTTTGGAGATATTTCTTCTAGCCTTAAAAGTGTAAGGCTTTGGGGAGGTGTACAAAACGTTTTTGTAATTACTGACTACAGTGGTTTAGACCCAGAAGTCTTTGAAAATGGAATAGACAACACAATATACCCAAGATCACGCAACTTTTTAGTTGGTGCTAACTTTAAATTTTAATACGCTATGAAAAGAAAATTAAAACAAATTACAAAGGTTGGTGTGCTCATGTTTATCGTAGTATTTGCAATCTCCTGTACGGATGATTTAAATATTACACCAAATGATGACGACACACTACTTAGTGAAGACGCATTTGATGACCCTAACGCCTATAAGTCCGTATTGGCTGGTGTTTACGGAAATCTTGCTTTAACCGGTACCGACGGAGCTGGCTCTTCTAACATTTCTGGTTTAGATGCAGGTACGAGTCAATTTGGACGTGTATTATTGTATCTACAAACCCTTTCCGCAGACCAAATGATTTGGTCTTATGAAAATGATCCTGGCACTCGAGAACTGCAACGCAATATCTGGACGGCCCAAAATCCTGTCATTTTAGGAATGTTCAGTAGAACCATGGCAACGGTATCTTTTGCAAATAATTTTTTAAGGGAAACCACTGAGGAAGTTCTAAATTCCAGAGGTGTTTCGCCTTCAACACAAGAAGTAATTCAAGTTTACAGGGCTGAAGCACGTTTGTTGAGAGCACTATCTTATTATTATATGATGGATATCTTTGGTCAAGCACCTTTTGGTACTGAGACTGATCCGATAAACTCTCAGCTTCCAGTATATGATAGGGCTCAATTGTTTGAATTTGTCGAAAGTGAACTTTTAGCCATTGAGAATGATTTAGTGCCAGCTGGACAAAACGAATATGCAAGAGCGGATCGAGGAGTTGCTTATATGATTTTAGCTAAAATTTACCTAAATGCGGAAATATATACAGGACAAGAAAGGTACTCAGATTGTTTAAACAATTGCCAAAAGATTCTTGATTCGGGTTATGCATTAGCCGATTCTTACTTGCATAATTTTATGGCAGATAATAATACAAATTCTGCAAAAAATGAGATTATTTTCCCAATAGTATCAGATGGTTTTACGACCCAAAATTTTGGACCGACTACTGTGATGATTAATGGTTCTGTAGGAAGTATTGAAACAAACGGGATAGAAGTAGGTGTAACCCAAGGTGGTTGGGGAGGAGCCTTAAGAGTTCGTAAGGAATTTGCAGAGCTTTTTGCAGATGGAGAGTTTACTGAAGATGAGAGAAACACAATTATTTCGGATGGTCGTCCAATTACTATAACAGATATATCTGATAGGGACACTGGCTTTATTATACAGAAATACTCCAATAGAAATTCTGATGGAACACCTGGTATAGATCAAACCTTTGTTGACACGGATTTTCCTTTATTTAGGTTAGCAGATGTTTATTTAATGTATGCCGAAGCCCATATGAATGGTGGTGGTGGATCTGCATCTGTTGCAGTAGACCTTCTTAATCAATTAAGAGCACGTTCAAATAACCCTAATACTGTTGATGCATCAGATTTAAATGATGATTTCATATTAGCTGAACGTTCAAGAGAATTGCATTGGGAAGCTCATAGACGTCAAGATTTAATACGCTTTGGAAGATATACAGGCGGTAATTACAATTGGGCATGGAAAGGTAACGGAAGCAATGGAATTGCAATCCCAGGACATTTTGATCTATATCCAATACCAAGTTTAAGTTTGTCTTCTAATCCTAATTTAACCCAGAATTCTGGTTATTAATAAAAAAGAAATCAAATGAAAAGATTAAAATACATACAAAATATTGCTATAGCTGTTATAACCTTAAGCTTCATCTTAGTGTCTTGCGAAGATGATTCTGAAATATTTACGGCTGAAGCTACGCCTCCGGTGGCTCTTTCTGAGCTACCGACGTCAATGATTGAGTTAGACCCAAACAATGCAGGTAATCCTGCTGCAACATTTATTTGGAGTCTGGCCGATTTTGGACAACCAGCAGCCGAGAATTATTCACTTCAGATTTCTGCGGACGAAGCTTTTACCGAGCCATACACCGCAACAAGTGTAAGTGGCACAAATTCTGTGACATTATCTATGGGTGAACTAAATTCTGCTGCAGGTACTGTAGGTCTTCCTCCGTTTGAGTTTAATACACTTTATGCTCGGATAATGTCTTCAATAGGCACACAAAATGGTTTACCTGTTGCATCAAACTCAATTAGCTTTGATGTGAAACCATATTTTAATTATCCGTTTAAGGATTATTATATTGTAGGTAATGCTACTGCGCCAGACTGGAATAACAACAATAATAACCCAGCTCTATTTAGAGATGCTAGCAACTCTAATGTGTATAGATATACTGGTTATTTTGGTGCTGGTGAATTTAAGGTATTAGAAGTTAAAGGCCTTTGGCAACCACAATGGGGCACCAATGACGGCTCTACAATTGATGTAAATCCTGGAGATGGATCAGATCCTGGAACATTCCCTAATAATAATTCTCCAATTGCCGCGGCAGGATTTTACACATTTACTATAAATTTTGGTTCAAATACTTTCGGTTTTGAGCCTTATGATGCATCTGGGGCGACTACGTTCTCAAGTATGACCATTCAAGGAACTGCTGCTGGTGGTGATGTTGCAATGACTCAATTAGGTTTTGATAGCCATATCTGGTTTATAAACAGTGTTAATTTGGGACAAGGAGACCTTAACTTTTTAACAAATACCGGTGCTACTTGGGCAGGTGACACTTCATTCTCTGGTCAAGCTACTGAAGGTGGAGGTTCTATACCAGTTATAGTGCAAGATGATTATGATGTTTGGTTTAATGACCTTACTGGTGAATATATTCTTATTCCATTAAACCTTTAAAATTTACAATTATGAAATTAAAATTAAATAAAATACCAACATTGATTTTAGGGTTATTATTGGTTTTTACTGCCTGTGAAACAGAAGAAACTTTAGTGATCACAGAACCTGACGCTTCGTTTGAGTTGCTTCAGCCTTCAATATCCAATATCAATTTAAACTATAATCTTCCAGATAATTTAGCTTTTACAATTGCTTGGAACGACGATTTAAGTAGTTCTGGCAATTATACTATTGAATTGGGAGAAAGTCCTCTTTTTGAAACACCAACTGCAATTGGTACTTCGACTACTAACACATTCTCAATGACAGTTAGTGAGTTCAATGAGATATTATTATCTCGCGGTGCTGATGCATTTGAGCCATTTACTGTATTTATGCGTGTAAATAATGGAAGTTCAATGTCTAACGCAGTAAGTTTCAGTGTTTCTTCTTATGCAGAAACACCTCCTGTGGTTGCCGGAATAGATAATACATTTAGTATCACTCTGGTTGAAACAACGCCAGATGACGAAGCTTTGTCATTAAGTGTAGAAGATCCAGATTTTGGAGATGCTGCGTCTGTAGATGTGATTTATGAAGTACAATTTGCACGGTCAGGTACAGATTTTGACCCTATACAAGTTGTAACACCCGAAGAAGATGAAAACGGTAACCTAGTAATCTCCCTAACACATAATGAGCTAAATGAATTAGCATTAAATCTTGGCTTAAACGCTGAAGAAGCTGGTAACCTTGATATTAGAATTAAGGCTACTATTGAAATGGATGCTGGCAATATGGAACGTTTTTCTGAAGTTGTGACTATTGAAGTCACCCCATTCAGTGTAGAACTAGCGCCAATCTTATATGTCGTAGGTGCTGGAGCTGTTGATGCAGGTTGGTCATGGGACACACCTATAGAATTACCTTTACAGGGTGTAAAATATTCTGGGAATATTAACTTAACAAATGACGCGTTTAGATTTTTTACTGTAAACAGCGACTGGGCATCCGGATTAAATTACCCGTATTATGAAGCTGTCGGTTATACCATTGATGCTAATTTAGAAAATGCCAATGATGGAGATAGCAACTTCTACTTTAATGGCACACCAGGCCAATACTTTATTGAAATTGATACTGATGCAAAAACCATAACCTTAGGCCCGCCAGTAATTGGACCAAATTGTAACAATGACCAATTATGGTTAGTTGGAGCTGGTATTGTTGAAGCAGGTTGGTCATGGGATACTCCAGTAGCTCTACCTTGTACAGGTAATGGAACCTATTCTGGTAATGTTGAGTTTACAAATGATGCCTTTAGATTCTTTACTGTAAATAGTGATTGGGGAACAGGAATTAACTATCCGACTTACGAAGGTAATGGATATACCATAGATTCTGATTTTACAAATGCAATGGACGGAGACAGCAACTTCTTCTTTAATGGAACACCAGGAGTCTATTTCCTAACTGTAGATGATATTAATAAAACTATTACTTTAGAACCAGAGCAGCTTCAATGTGAATTTGAACAATTGTGGTTAGTAGGTGCAGGCATCGTTGGTACTGGATGGTCTTGGGATACTCCCACTGCTTTACCATGTACTGGTGCTGGTATTTATTCGGGCCAAGTAGAATTTACAAATGATGCATTTAGGTTCTTCACGGTTAATAGCGACTGGGGAACTGGAATAAACTATCCAACTTATGAAAATGATGGTTACACCATAGATAGCAACTTTGAAAATGCTAACGATGGTGATAGTAACTTCTATTTTAATGGTACACCAGGAACTTATACACTTACTCTCAATACCGTTGCAAAAACGATTACTCTAGAGCAGTAAGAAATAGCCTAATGACTATTTAATAAAATCTAAGGGCTATGTGTTTTTAATACATAGCCCTTTTATAACCTCAATAATTGCTATGAAAAAAAAATTACTCTTATTCGGACTTTCATTTTGTTTAATGTGCTCTGTATATGCCCAAACCTTTACTTGGACTCCTGAATTTTTTAACGATGACGAAGCAAATGTCACACTCACAGTATCTAACTTTGACCCCGTAACAGAATGGGGCGTCTCAGATATTTATTTATGGGCATGGCATTTTAATAGTAGCGGTACGCAAATAAATAACCCAAGCGCAACTGGAAGTGATTTTGGAAATTCGCCTGAAACAGCAAAGTTTACAGACAATATGGATGGGACATATAGCTATAATTTTGGTGTGCCAGAAACTTTTTTTGCTAGCACTGATGTTGCCGAAATTGGGTTTTTAATTAAATCTCAAGATGGCAGTAATCAATCTGGGGATAATTTTAAACAAGTAGGAAAGGCTTCTGTTAATCTTTCTAGCCCTTCAAGCAATTTAGTTGTTATAAATTCTGGCGATAACGTCAGTATTTCTGGCACAATATCGTTTCAAGGCAGTACAACAGTACAGGGCACTATTGAAGTCTTCCTCAATGATGATGTAACACCAACAGTGACTTCAATGTGTGGCTTTCCTAATTGTAACGCAACGTTGACTAACGTTACAGAAAGTGCTAATGTACGCGTTGTTGGGACACCTCCTGGTGAAACAGAGACAGGTGAGGCTTTTTTCGATATTATTGTTGCCCCTACTGTTATTGAGGAAGCCCTCCCTGCTAATTTAGTGGATGGGATTAACTACAGTGCTGATGCAACCAAAGCCACCTTAGTATTAACAGCTCCAGAGAAAGAATTTATACAAATCGCTGGGAGTTGGAATAACTATACACCTAGTAATTCAGACACTATGAAACGCGATCCTAGTACCGGTAAATACTGGCTAGAAGTTACAGGTCTAACCTCTGGACAATATGAAACCTACCAATATTGGGTCTTTGATACAAACCCTATTGCAGATTCACCGAGTTTGGTTAAAACGGCTGATCCTTATTCGCCATTAGTTTTATCCCCTTTTGATGATCCTTTTAACCCTAACTTGGATCCAAATTTACCTGCGTATCCTAGTGGTCAAGAACGTGAAGTCACCGTATTGCAAACTGGGCAAACACAATATCCTTGGGTGGTAAATAATTTTAACAAACCCAAAAAAGAGGATCTGATTGTTTATGAAGTATTGATTCGGGATTTTGATACAGACAGAAATTATCAGAATTTAATCGATAGAATAGATTATTTTAAAAATCTAAATATAAATGCCATTCAATTAATGCCAATTATGGAATTTGAAGGTAATGAAACTTGGGGCTATAACACGTCTTTCCACATGGCGTTGGACAAATTCTATGGTACTCCTGAAAAATTCAAGGAATTTGTTGATGTATGTCATCAAAACGGGATAGCAGTTATTTTAGATATTGCCTTAAATCATGCTACCGGAAGAAACCCATTAGTAAGGATGTGGATGGACGACCCAGATGATGATGGCTGGGGTGATCCCTCTTCCGAAAACCCATATTTTAATACTGAAGCTCAGCATGACTACAGTGTTTTTAATGACTTTAACCACCAAAGTACATTAACTCAAGATTATACAAAAAGAGTAGTTACCCAATGGATTGAAGAATATAAAATCGACGGTTTTCGATGGGATTTAACCAAAGGGTTTACTCAAAATTGTGGCCCTGGCTCCGCTGGTGGTTGTACTGATAGCTACCAACAAGATAGAGTGGATGTTTTACAACAATACGCCGATGATTCATGGTCAGTTGACGACACACACTACGTCATTTTTGAACATTTAGGAGGTGATAGTGAAGAGCAACAGTGGGCTAATTATAGAATAGGCGAAGATAGAGGAATTATGATGTGGGGTAAGATGACTTCTGAGTATACAGATCTAGTACAGGGATTTGGAGCAAATATTAACCGTATGGGTCATGTAAGCCGAGGATTTACTGAGCCAAGATTATTGGGATATCCTGAAAGCCATGATGAAGAGCGCGTAATGTATGAAGCGGTTGAGTTTGGTAATAACTCTAATGGTACTCACAACGTCCGTGACTTAAATACTGCACTTTCAAGAATGTCTGCAATGGGAGCCGTCTCTGTTATGATTCCTGGTCCAAAAATGATTTGGCATTTTGGGGCATTAGGAATGGATAATTCCATATTTACTTGTAATAACGGAACCATTAACAACCCTGATTGTAAACTAGACACTAAACCTCAACCACAATGGTCAGAAAACTGGCTTGGGGATGCTAATAGGAAACAAATTTATGACGATTGGTCACGTCTCCATGCATTAAAAGTTACAGAAGATGTTTTTGAAGGTGATTACGCCATTACCTCTGGTGGATTGACCACTAGAGTTGATGTGTTTGATACTTCTATACCAACAACTGAACTTAGAAATGTTATTGTCCTTGCAAACTTTGATGTTGTTAGTCAATCCGTAAATACTAATTTCCCAGGTGGTGTCACTAGTACTTGGTATGATCTAATGGACCCAACTGGTGCTACTACAGTGCCACAGACTACAAGTTCAATAACCATACCTGCAGGACAATTCAGGATTTTTGGAAACCAATCAGTAGCTACTTTAAGTGATGCTGATTTTGACATTGATATATTTACAATTTTTCCTAACCCTGTAGAAACGTCTTTTAAGGTTAACAGTAATGTGAATACTCTTGAAGTATATGATTTAATGGGAAAAGTAGTTAAATCTTTCGACGGTAATTTTACAAAGAACTCAGAGTATGATATTTCTGAATTAAATACTGGAGTCTATATCATTCGGATTGAAAATTCAGATGGACAATCGCATATTGACAAACTGATTAAACAATAATTATTTAATTAGTCTGCTAGGAAAAGAGCTTTAAATACTATTTTGAAGCTCTTTTTTCATTCTAGCCAGATTGAAACTATTCCAAGTGCTACCGATTGATTTTTATCCATGGCGTTAGGCTCTGGTTTAATAGATATTTGAATGCTTTCAATAGTATTTATATCAAAACTTGAGTTGTTTTTATGCTCAAAGAAATATGGTAAAAACGAAGGATATGGCCTAGGCAATGTGACTGTTTTCACTTCTTTTAGATCAGATAATGCAATACTATAATTATCCATGTCTTTTTGCAATTCTATTTCCCCACCAAAGGCACTTCCATCTTTTAAAATTAAGGTCACTTGAAGTTGTTTAGATGCTTCTTTTAAGGATCTACCTTTAATAAATAAGAACTCTTTGTCTATAAGGTCTTGTTTTCGATTTGAAATTTCTTCGATTATAAAATGCTTAAAGGTATAATCATAAATAGGCTCTGCATTGGGGTTTTCATTATCTGGATAAAATAATTTCTCCAAATGTATCTGGAACTCCGCTTGATTAAAATCTTTAATTGGCACAAGTTTGTTTCCCTGTCGCCAAGAAATAACCAAATCTTCGTAATCGGTTTTTGCATTAAATAATTGAATGGGATAACTAGGGTCAACAACCGATACCTGATAGGTTTGTCTATCGTAAAAGTCCCAATCAAAAGGTTTACCTTCTTTATTTGCTGGATAGCTTATCGCTTTATACTTACCAAGGTTAACTAAAATAGTATAATTTAAATAACCTCTACTTAAAAGCCTGTTTTCAACTAAGGCCTCATAGGTATAGGGTTTTACCTCATTCATTTTTAAACTAAAACGTTCTCTTCCTAAATAACCAACGACTTCAATTGATTCTACTTCCTCTTGACTAATAAACTGAACTTCGATTTTTAATGAGTTGCCTATTGACACTTCTTTTAAAGGAGAATGAGTAAAATAAGGTTTATCTACAGTTGTTTTTGGTGCAAAAAAAGATTTTAAATGATATCCTTTAAAACTTTCATTTGGCGACAAACTCTTTTGATCTCCGGCAGCCGATAGAATATAAGTTCCTGGAGATATTTTAAAAGACCCATTTGATGTCTTTATGCTTATATCATTGCCAGAATTGATACCCTTTATATCAAAACTACTTCCAAGTTCATCGAGTTTAATTGTCATGTTATGGGTTTTCCATTTAATAACTCCAACTGTTTTCTTTGGGCTATTTCGGCCAAATGGGTTATCAACCCATACAGCATCGGGCATTACTTCTAATCTCCAAAATCCTTCTTCAATTTTATCAATAAAATAAGCCCCTAAGCCATTATAACTAACAAGAACGGAGTTTCCAAAACCAGCAATTTCTGTCAACTTAGATTGGTCTTTTGGTTTAGAAGGTGTTGAATTGGTATAGAAAAATTTTGTTTCTGTGTTATATTCAGCTAAATCAGATTCATAATCTATTTTAAAATCCCCAAATGTCTTGTTATTGGGATAGAATCCAAAATCAGAATACATGGGAGTTTCCCTAAACACCTCTCCACAAATTTTTAGACTCAAGGCTTTTTGTGGAGTATACGCTAAATTCATGTAGTGGGTATTATACTCTGTATTTACATCTGCCATATAGGTTGGGTCATAGGCAAAATGAGTTGCAATTTGTATCCCAGCTTCCCTAAAACTCCTAGCCATTGCAGGGTATATATAAGATTTACCAACATCTGCAGCATCAAATTCATATACAAGCTTAGCTCCGTTGTGTTTTTTAAAGACGGATTCAAAAGGGATATTATAATCATTAACATTAGGCAACAAATTCCCCGATAGCTCTTTTTGATACCCTAGCCCTGTTGGATACCATTGAAAGGTACCTCCGTCTGCACCACCTTCAAAATAAGCTTCAGCAAAATGTACAGCGTGGCTCATATTATAGAAAATAGGTTTTTGTGTTCCTGTTTTTCGCATGGCATCAATCATTCCTTTTACAAAAGCTGTAACTTTTGAAGCCTCACCACGATGATGTGGTTCATTGCTAACTTCAAAAGCTATAACATTTGGTTCATTTTTATAGGCAACACCAGTATAGGGGTTGACGTGATTTAAAAACTGGGACAAATAATTTTGCTGTGCCTTAATTGCTTTTGGGTTTGTTAGGCATTCACCTTTTCCATATTTATGGGAAAAACCAGGTGTAGGAGTATCTGGCTCTGGCCATCCATTCCCCCAAAATGCTATAGGAGTAATGACATAGTTAATACTATTTTCATTCAATTTACTGAGTAAATAATCAAAAGTATCTAAGTATTCATTTTCTAATAAATTCCCTTCAACATCACTAATTTGAGTATCCCAAACATGAAGACGATACAAATCAAACCCCAAACGTGTAAAATGATAAATATCATTATCAATAGCTCTTTTAGGGTCTATTCCGAGTCGCTTTGCTGTTCTATAGGCATGAGCAAATGGTACTGAATAATTTACCCCAAAACCATGAACCTCTGCTTCGGATTTTTCCCAACGCATCACTCCCTGCTCATCTATATAGACATTTCCTCTTTCATTAGTATTCTGGGCTTTGACATTAGAAAAAATAAAAATCATAATAATGACCACAATTACTGTTTTGTATGGTCTTCTTGTTGGAATAAGTATATTTTTCATGTCTCCTAGTATATTTTATCAGAAATCTCTTTTAAAGTTTTAGCTGCAAGCTCTGGTGTTATGTCACGTTGTGGACTTGCAAACATTTCATAACCAACCATAAATTTTTTAACGGTAGCACTACGTAATAATGGTGGGTAAAAACTCATATGCCAATGCCAATGTTCGTTTCGCTTTCCATTTGTTGGTGCTTGATGAATCCCGCTGGAATATGGAAAAGAACAGTTGAATAACCTATCGTAAGTTTTTGTCAAAACTGAAATAGCTTCTGCAAAAAGTATCGTTTCAGATGTTGGTATTTTTTTAATATCTGTTTGATGCGATTTAGGAATAATAATAGTTTCATAAGGCCAAATAGCCCAGAAAGGAACTAATACTGTAAATGCCCTGTTCTCAAAAACTATGCGTTCTTTGTGCTTCAGCTCTTCTTTTAAATAATCTCCAACTAAAGACTGTTGATTTTTTTGATAGTAATTAAATTGTGCTCTATCCTTTTTTAAAACCTCATTTGGTATAGAACTCTGACTCCAAATTTGCCCATGTGGATGTGGGTTACTGCAGCCCATAATATCACCTTTATTTTCAAATATTTGAACATAGTTTACCCTCTCATTCTCGCCTAAAATTTTATATTCATTTTGCCATGCATATATCACTTTTTCAATCTCTTTAACTGACATTTGAGCCAAGCTTTTAGAATGGTCTGGGCTAAAGCAAACGACTTTACAAATTCCTGTTTCACTTTCAGCTTTTAGCAGCCCAGAATTGATTCTAAAGCCTTCTTCGCTTTTAGTTAGCGCTGCAAAGTCATTTTCGAAAACAAAAACATCTTCATAATTTGGATTCCTTTCTCCATTTGCCCTCAAATTTCCTGCGCATAAATAACAATTAGGGTCAAATGACACCTTATCCTTAATTGTTGTTTTTTCCTCTTTGCCCTGCCAAGGTCGTTTGGTTCTATGTGGCGAAACCAAAACCCATTCCTCAGTTAGAATATTAAACCTCCTATGGGATACTTTTTGTAGATTTTCTTCCATTAAAATTTTTATTTTATCAATTGTGTTCCTTCAGATAGCACTACGCTATAAATGCTACATTCATTATCTAATTCTAGTTTATATGCCTCTGAAACTTCATTTTTAAAATGTTCCGATTCGTTCTTAAGCACAACATTTATTGTACATCCCCCAAATCCACCACCCATCATTCTAGCACCAATAACCGAATCACTTTGCTTTGCTACATTGACCAAGAAATCTAATTCCTTACAACTGATATCGTACATTTTACTTTGCCCTTCATGTGATTGAAAAAGCAATTCTCCTACCCTTAAAAGATCATTGTTTTTTAAGGCTTCCTTACAATCTATTACCCTTTCATTTTCTTGAAGTATATATAATCCCTTTTTATATTCTGATTCTGTAATTTTGTCTCTTACAGACGAAAGATCTTCATAAGAAACCTCTCTAAGTGACGGTTTATTAAGTAGGTTAACGATTTTTTGACATACTGCATACCTATTATTGTATTCGCTCTCAGCCAAAGCATGTTTTACATTACTATTTATAAGTATAATTTCATAATCATTAAGATTTACAGGTATCGTCTCAGTTTTTATATACTTGCAATCTAGAAACAAGGCCTTATCCTTTTCTCCAAACATACTGGCAAATTGATCCATAATTCCACAGTTTACACCAACATAATTGTGCTCTGCACTTTGAGATATATAAATCAGCTCTTTTTTACTGAACCCTAAATTGAATAGTTCATTACAACCAAATGCCAAACTATTTTCTAAGGCTGCAGATGAAGACAACCCAGATCCTACAGGAATGTTCCCTGCAAAAACACAGTTAAAATTAGGCACTACTTTTCCTTTTTTAAATATTTCAGCAATGACTCCGATGATATAATTTTTCCAATTATTAGCATCAATTCTTTCTAACTCTTCAAAATTCAATACCATTTGGTCATTCATATCAATTGAAGTGATTGTAGAGTGGTTTGAGTCACTTTTTCCTATTGCTAAAACAATGCCTTTATCGATAGCGGCCGGTAATACATAACCATTGTTATAGTCAGTATGCTCTCCTATAATATTGATTCTGCCAGGTGAAAAAACGCACAAAGGATCCGTTTTGTAAAGGTCTTTATACCCTTTTTTTACAGATGTTATTAATTTTTTATCCATAGTTAAGCGAAATAAACATAAACCCCAATAACGACGACACATATAGCTAATCCTACTGGTTTGGTATATTTCCAAGGGGAAATATCCACTTGTTTAGTATACTCTTGTACATAGGCTTCTTTCCTTGGTCTCAGTTTTCCGACAAAGAGCATAATGGCAATATTTAATAAAAATAGTATGGCCATAACATCCAAAAAATGGGGATAGGCACCGACTTCAACCAAGGCAAGAGATGCTTCATCTGTAATACCAGAACCTTTAGCTTCATCCAGAGCCTTATCGATAAAATAAGGCTGCATAATAAACTGGCTTAAAATGTATAATAAGCACCCAGACACCAAGCCTATTTTAGCTGCAATAGCAGGCACACGCTTTGTTAGGTAACCAACAACTATAATGGTTAATATCGGAATACTATAAATGCCATTAATCTCTTGTAGATAATCGAAGAGGCTTCCTGCATTTGCAATCATTGGCGCAATAAACATAGATGCAATGGCTAAAATGACCCCAAAGGTTTTTCCATATTTTACTACTGTTTTTTCATTTGCATCTTTATTAATATGCTGCTTATAAACATCGATACCGAAAAGAGTTACAGAACTGTTCAAAACACTATTAAACGAACTTAGTATCGCACCAAAAAGTACTGCCGCAAAAAAGCCAACCCAAGCATTTGGTAAAACTTTTTTAACCAACATAGGATAGGCACTATCTGCAGTCTCTAAGTTGCCTTGAAATACATGAAACGCTATTAATCCAGGTAATACCACAATTATGGGGCCTAGAATTTTTATAAATGACGCCAACAATAATCCTTTTTGACCTTCCTTTAAGTTTTTTGCCGCCAATGCTCTTTGTATAATTTGCTGGTTGGTACCCCAATAGAATAACTGAACCAACATCATTCCGGTAAAAATGGTATAGAAAGGCACTGGGTCTGTTGGTCCGCCCATGGATTTAAACTTTTCTGGATTTTCTGTTGTCAATATTGATAGCCCATCTAAAACATTCCCATCTCCAATGAGCATTAATCCAAAAATTGGGATTAAAATTCCACCTATTAACAGTCCAATGGCATTAATTGTATCGGATACCGCAACAGCTTTCAGTCCGCCAAAAACCGCATAGATAGAACCTACAATACCTATACCCCACACACAGATCCAAATGGATTGTACTTGGGTAACACCTAACAATTCTGGGATATCAAACATACCGCTAATTGCCAATGACCCCGAGTATAGTATCACAGGAAGTAACACAACAACATACCCCGTTAAAAACAATACTGATGTTAATGTTTTGGTCGTTACGTCAAAGCGTTTTGCCAAAAAACCAGGAACCGTTGTTAGCCCATCTTTTAGATAACGTGGCAGCAAAAACATAGCTGTTACAATCATAGCAATAGCCGCTAACGTTTCCCATACCATAACAGATAAACCACTTTGGTATGCTGAGCCATTAAGACCTACAATCTGTTCCGTTGAAAGGTTAGTCAACAATAATGATCCAGCAATAACACCTGCAGTTAAGCTACGGCCACCAAGAAAATAGCCATCTGAAGTAGCTTCTTCAGTTTTTCTGGTTTTTATGTAGGATATAATAGCAACAATCGCCGTAAATCCAATAAATGTTAAGAATTGCATAGTTTAGATAATATTTAGTTAGTTTCTTTTTTAATGGAGTGAATGGAAACTGTCCATTCTATGACATATATCTCATTAGGTTTTAAAACCTTCAAGTTGATTTTATTGTTGAAATTATTTGCTGGACCAGTCATGGGCTCAATGGCAATTGTGTTTTGTCTCTCTGGTGTATATAATTGCAAAAAAATCTTCTTAGAAGATACTATTAATTTTAACTGATAATCTGGTGTAAATAAATGGACTTTGTTAGACTTTAAGAGGTAGCAATCGTCAAGTTTGATATTTTTAAATTCGAAAGGCATCTTAGTCTTTAGCTTTAAACGCTTTTCTGGAACTAGACGTTCGTCAAAAATGAATTTTTCATCACTATCAAAATACAAGTGACTGCAATCCAAATTTGAACTTTTAAAGTAAGGATGCCAACCTAATGAAAATGGAAACTCCGCCACATCTTCATTTTTCACGCTCAATTTTAAGGAAAGATTGTCTTTTCGCAACTCATAAATTAACTCAATGGTATATTTAAATGGGAAGCCCGATTGCCTTTCAGTTTGTCGATATCTCAAGACCACTATACCAATATCATTTTTAAGTTCACTTTTTACATATTCAAACTTCTTATTATAAACCAAACCGTGAAGCGCATTGTTTTTATCTACTTCATTACAGGTTAATTGATAATTCTCATCATTAAAATGATAACGTCCATCTTTAATACGACCTACAAAAGGGAAAAGAATGGCCGACTGATATTTACTCTGATAGTCCGATACAGAAAAATCTGCCAATACTGAAGTATTTTTAAGCACTAACTCATCCAACCTTCCGCCTTGATCGAGACAAATACTAAGACGTGAAGATTCATAAGGGTTCTGTAACTCCAAAAACCGAAGACCGTTTTTTTCTATATGTTTTACAGCGTACAAATTTTTATAGGGATTTTCTAATTATGACTTCATTTGGATTTTCAACTTGGGCATGCTCTTCATTCATTATAATTTTTGCCATTTGCTCACCCATCAATTTAAAGTTTGTAGAAATTGTAGTAATACCTCCTACAACTATTTCCTTAAGCAGTGAATCGTTATAGGCAATAATGCCTACATCTTTACCAATAATCAGTTCTTTTATTTGGATCTTTTTTATGAGTTCAATAAGACTTCGATCATCCAAAACAAAATAAACATCACCTAATCTAGGCTGCAGTTTTGACACGTCTGAAATCTCATTACATCGTATTGAATTTGCTTCAACAAAACGGTTAAACCCATTTAAAATGCCTTCTGGCTGATTTGATTTAGGGTTAACAAATATCAGCTGCTTATATGTCTTAAGTTTTGATTTTAATTCAGTTAAGCCTTTATAGACATTGCTTTCAAAGTTTTGAAATACACTTGCATAATCATCTAAACTTGTATTTGTCTGATCGAGAATATATACTTTATCCTTAGGTAGAGGACTCACTATACTTGAAACATTTTTAAGATTAGCTGGCATGATAACATAATAATTATAAGACCCTGAACTATCATTTATGTACTTTTCAAAGACATCTTCATTAAAATGATGAAAGAATATATCAACCTGTACATTGGTATCTAAAGCACTTAAAAAGGCATTGTACAAATCTTCTTTAAAAGCATTAAGCTCATCAAAAAGCAAAAAAACTTTTTTTGACACATTAACATCCTCACTTTTTATGTAATATCCTTTGCCCGCTACAGATTCAATAATACCACGTTTTTTTAATTCATTAAAAGCTTTAAACACGGTGTCCCTAGACAACGAAAACTCATTACGGATACTGTTCACAGATGGGAGTTTGTCACTTTTTTTAAGAGCTCCACTATCCAACGCATTCTCAATTGAATGGACAATTTGACGGTACTTAGGCACACCCTTACTTTTACTCACTTTTATAACTCTCATGTATCAAATATAAAAATTAACTGGTACGTACTGGTATGGTTTTGTAAAAATTTATTAAATTTGTTTACGATGAAGTGTCATAATGCTTATTTACTTACACCCCAACCTGTTTTATAAATGAAAATTGCTATCAATTTTATTACACTACTTGTAGCATTAATTTGCTTTCAATGTGCATCACCAGAAGACACAAGAGAAGTCATTATTTTAAAAAAAGATTGGAAGTTCAATAAAGGCAGTCATCCCGATGCCAAAGCAATAGATTTTAACGATACTGATTGGGAATCGGTAACTGTACCTCACGATTGGGCAATTTACGGTCCTTTTGATAAAGAAATAGACAAACAATCCATAGCAATTGTTCAAAATGGTGAAGAAGTGGCCACTGAAAAAACCGGAAGAACTGGAGCCTTACCCTATATCGGAGAAGGTTGGTACAGAAATGTGTTTTCACTTGATAATTTCGACTCAAATAAAAAAGTCCTGCTTCTTTTTGAAGGTGCTATGAGTGAACCCGAAGTGTTTTTAAATGGTCATAAAATTGGTGAATGGAAATATGGTTATAGCTACTTCTACTTCGATATTACTAAACACATCAATGGTACCAACAAAAATACACTGGCCGTAAAACTGACTAACGTCGGAAAATCTTCAAGATGGTATCCCGGTGCAGGCTTATATAGAAATGTAAGTATTATAGTTAAAAACAATGAAAGCTTTAATCAATGGGGAACCTTCATAACCACTCCTTCAGTTACTGCGGACGAGGCCAAAGTCAATATTAAAACTAAAATTACTGGTAATGACCTAAGGTTAGTTGCTGAAATATATGACAATGGAGGAACCCTAGTAAACACCATTGAAAGTACAACTTCAATCAATAATGAATTTGAACAGAATATTAAGATAAAAAAACCCAATCTATGGAGCCCAGAATCACCCTATTTATATACTGCAATTTTAAAATTATATAACGGAACTATCCTTAAAGATGAGATTAAACAACGCTTTGGTATAAGAACCATAGATTACAGTCCTGATACTGGTTTTAGTCTAAACGGAGAAATCAGAAAATTTAAAGGTGTCTGCTTGCATCACGATTTAGGACCAATAGGTACAGCGGTTAACAAATCGGCATTAAGGCGTCAACTCAAAATATTAAAGGATATGGGTTGCGATGCCATTAGAAGCGCACACAATATGCCATCCTTAGAACAATTAGAGCTATGCGACGAAATGGGTTTTATGTTCTTAGCCGAAAGTTTTGATGAATGGAAAAAACCAAAAGTCGAAAATGGTTATAATCGTTTCTTTGATGAATATGCAGAAAAAGATATTGTCAACTTAGTAAGAGCGACCAGAAACCACCCAAGTATCGTCATGTGGAGTTCCGGTAACGAAGTCCCCGACCAATGGGGAAGTGAAGGTGTAAAACGTGCAAAGTGGTTGCAAGACATTTTTCATAGAGAAGATCCTACACGACCAGTAACTGTTGGTATGGATCAAGTAAAAGCTGTTATGGAGTCAGGCTTTGGTGCCATTATGGATGTCCCAGGTCTAAATTACCGCGTGCATTTATATGAGGAAGCTTACGAGCGTTTTCCACAGGGCTTTCTTTTAGGCTCTGAAACAGCATCCACGGTAAGTTCAAGAGGTATTTATAAATTCCCTGTTGAAAAAGCGAGTATGAAAACTTATGATGATTTTCAATCTTCCTCTTACGACTTAGAATATTGTAGCTGGTCTAATCTGCCCGACGATGATTTTGTGCTTCAAGATGATAAACCTTGGGTGATTGGCGAGTTTGTTTGGACAGGATTTGATTACTTAGGCGAACCAACTCCATATGATGAAGCTTGGCCATCCCGTAGCTCTTATTTTGGCATTAGTGATTTAGCAGGTCTACCAAAAGACAGGTTTTATCTCTACAGAAGTCGTTGGAATACTGAAGATGAAACCCTACATATTTTACCCCATTGGAACTGGGAAGGTAGAGAGGGAGAAACAACTCCTGTATTTGTTTATACCAGCTATGAGAGTACCGAATTATTTTTAAACGGGGAAAGTCTGGGCGTTCAAGAGAAAAATGATTCCTCCCCGCAACACCGTTACCGCTTAATGTGGATGGACGTAAAATATGAACCCGGCACTTTAAAAGTTGTTGCTTTTGATAACGATGGAAATCCTGTTGCTGAAAAAGAAGTGAAAACTGCGGGTGAACCATATCAAATTGTGTTAGACCCAGATGTAAAAACACTAAAAGCCAACGGGGAAGACTTGGCTTTTGTTACGGTTTCTGTAGTAGATAAAGACGGCATACCTTGCCCTACAGCAACGAACCAGCTAAATTTTGAAGTCATCGGTAAAGGCTCTTATAGAGCAGCATGTAATGGCGACCCAACTTCTCTAGAATTGTTTCACTTACCAACTATGAAGTTATTCAGTGGAAAATTAGTTGTTTTAGTACAATCCACCGAAGAACCTGGTGATATAGAATTAAGAGTTTCTGGAGACCAGTTAAAAACTGGGATACTAGGAATAAAGTCTATTAATTTACCCGAACTTTGAAGTAAATATTGTGAAGCTTTTAATAGTTGTAGCTTTAAGTATTGCCAAAGGTATATGATGGAGGTGCTATATGCTGCTTTTATTCAAATACCCGATCATTAAATAGCGTTTTTAACTCGTTAAATGTTTGTTTGGGGTTCTTGCAAATGTAAATATGTTGATGTTGCTCTTCTTCAGTTTCTGAATATGGGTTATAAATTGTTTTTACTTTAATTACCTCTTCAAAATATCCCTTAAAAAAGTCTCCTACGTTATAACCTAAACCTATCGTTGTTTCTGGCATCTCGCCTTTTGGCACCCAATTGTAAAAGCTTCCGTGTAAGGAGAATGCCTCTGGCAAATCGTATCGCTCATTAAAAAGGTTAACTGCTCCTGCCTGTGCGTAATGCTTTCCCCAAATTATGGTATTGTTTTTTTCTCTATTTGGAAGGCTGTCGTACACATTTTTCAATTCCTTCAATGTAACAGCCCATTTTTCTTTTGAATATCTTTCATCAAATCTAACATTGAACTGACCATCCTTTACAACCTCTCTATTTTCAAACGGATAATCGTATTTTAAATAACTTTTCAACGGAAATATAGGCATGCCAAAAGGAATCAAAAAAACTCCTGTTAAAAGAATAATCCCAGTTGGGTAGATCAACCATTTCCTTTTTGGTAGAATAGTGTGTACCCAAAATACACCACCAAATGGTAAAATCGTTAATACAATAGGATAAAAGTAGTAGCTCTTTCCTTGACTAAACGCTAAAAAAATAACAGATAACAATACCGATACCTTTAAGGGTTTATAGGCTTTTGTTGAATTATGAAACATTGAAATAATTGCCGGAATCGTAATGAACAATGTTAATGGATTCAATGCCATAAAAAGGCCTTGTACAACTTCTATAGGTGCTTGTTTGACCAACTGTGTTTCATAAAGTCGGTCAAACATTTTTAGAACCGGAAAATCGTTAAGGACTTGCCAAATAAGGTTTGGACTTATCAATAAAATAAAGACGAAAATGTTCCACCAAAATTTATCTCTAAACAACGCCAGTCTGGTAAATCTAAAAAATAGCAATGCTGAAACACCAAAAACAAAAAACACTGCATCATATTTAGTCAAAAATG
The DNA here is from genome assembly GCF_046720935.1 of Winogradskyella sp. A3E31. Lineage (NCBI taxonomy): Bacteria > Pseudomonadati > Bacteroidota > Flavobacteriia > Flavobacteriales > Flavobacteriaceae > Winogradskyella > Winogradskyella sp. A3E31. Next base: position 150,033 of record NZ_JBHNWH010000004.1, on the reverse strand, counting down.
CCAATGCAGTAGTCAAGGTTAAATACCATAAATATTTTTTATCTAAGTACTTAATGTATTTAAGAAGTAAGAAGAAATTCAACACCCAGAACAACTGACTAAAAACTACTGGTTGAAATAACTGTTGGGAACGTCCAAAGGCTGGTGCAATAATAATACAAGTCAAAACCAAAAGCACAGCTTTTGTTTTCCCGCCCAATTCAACAGTGATTTTAGAAACAAGAATGATAATGAGAATTGCAGCAATATGAGGAAAAATATGGTGTACCATGACGGCTTCAGACTGAAACAGGTTTTGGATAAATGCCAAGACCCCAATTAGCGGTGGAAATTCCATATAACCAAACGCCAAATTATTTCCAGTTTCTATATGCAAGAGTTCATCGCCTTGAAAACCCGAATTAGAATCAGCCCACAAATGCATAAAGAGCTTCAGTATGCAAAAAAATAGAACAGTTAGCTTGGTCTTTTTATCCATTTTTGATACCATTATAAATGGTAGTTTTAATTTTTAAAATTGCCTTTAGTCATCCTTTAATTTTCGATATTGTAAGTCCTTCATTTAATTTCTTCGCATTAGAATCTTCAATTGCCAAGGCAATAGCATTCTCCAATAAACCCTTAACTTTTTTATCTTGAAAATCTTCAGTAGAATTTATGGGAATATGCCTAATCAATTTCCCTGTTCCTTGCAGCAAATTATTTGGATCATTTAACAATGCACCTTTGTTGAAACCAAGATTAAAGTGGTTGGTATAAATAGGAATCATACAAAAGGCATCAGACATCTTTTCAGATACGGAATATAAAGACGTTAATGCGTGGGTGTGATACAAAAGCTCGTTGCTATTAGGGTGGATAGACAAGATAAAACTTCTTAATTCTAGATATAAATCTATGAGTGCTTGCTCTTTATACTTTAGGTGTCTTAAAAAATCTGGATGCAGTTCTCTAGTTTCTGACATTTGTTATTAGGATTGGTTATGGTACTGAACTACACAAACAATATTTCCTTCAGTGTCCAGAAACTTTACTAGCCAACCCACATACGGTATTTCGGTTTTTGGCATCACGATTTTGCCGCTGTTGGCTTCAATCTTGGCAATAATCTCATCAATATCTGAAACGGAAATAGAACATTCAAAACCATTAATCTTCTCGTCTATGGGACTGTACTTTCTTGACTGTAATGCACCAATTAATTTGCCTTCGTCGTCAGGCCTGTCTTTGATTTGCAAGAAATCATCCTGCCCATAACTGCTATAATCCCATCCAAACAAACTGGAATAAAATGTCTTTGCCCGGTCAATATCATCTATATAAATAGCGAAGTGCGAAAGGTTGTTTTTCATAATCTTACTTTTTTAGTAGGCTAACGCCTGTTATTATAAAGCCGATTGCAGCACACCAAACACCCCAATCAGGATGATTACTAAAACTCAAAAAACCTGTAATAATAAGTGTGTTGCCTAACGCAACCCATCCTTTGCGTTTCTTTACTCTTTCCTTCGATAATGACCAAGATATCGTTTTCATTTTTTAAAAGTATTTCTCTTTAATGATGTTTACGTGATGTATTTCGTGCCCAATAATTGACTTAAGAAAGTCCTCTAAGGTTATTTCATAGTCATTGGCCTTTCCTTTTATTTTAAGTTGATCCTCTGATAAGCCTTCTATAAAACTGATGCTCGCCTTCCTTACATTCTTAAAATCATAAACCATATATTTAAAAGTCAACTCATCAAAACGACTATTTTCAACTAAGGCATTTTGGTCATAGCTCCATAGGTTTACTGTTTCATTTCTACTGAGAAGATGTGCACGCGACATCTTTATCCTCTCGTGGTCGGTAATATGCCCTACTACCTGTTTAATACTCCACTTATCTCTTGCATAACGGTAAGTCGCTTTTTTCTCATCTATGGATTCCAAGAATTCAAATGTGGATGTAGAAGAAAAAAGTTTGTGACAACTCATATTTCCTGCAAGGTCAAAATAGTATGGAAAACCATCAGAAGGGATGTAACTCATATTTGACACGGTTAAATTTGAAGGGTTAAACACATAAAATTAATGTTTTTTTAGTTGATTGAACCAAGAAAAGTAACTATAGCATCCCAATATTCCTCCGCTCCTTTTTGCCCTGTCCATAGTGCTTTTGAGCCATGAAATCCTTCTGATTTCGGAATGAACTGTGATTGCTTTTCGCTTAATTTTGAATCCCCTATCAAAGCAGTTAATGCTTGAGATTCTTCTTTTGAAGAGGTTACCAAGAATGGTTTATCCGCTTTCGCACCCGCCTGTTTGGCCGGCAGGAAAGCTGTACTTAACGAAGGTGCTGCATCACCAAAATAGTCACCCGGACTAAAGGCAATGATAGCTTTTACGTTGTCGTTTGAAACACCTTCAAGCAATGCCAGACTAGAGGAATAGGAACTTCCCCAAACAATCATCTTTTGGTTGTATTTCTTAGCTAGAAATTCAATTGCTGCTTTTATATCCTGTTGTGCATCGACCATTTGGTTTTTTAGGCCTTCATTTTTGGCTCGTTCCGCAGTAATATTCGATTTTCCTGCAAAGTTTCCGCCCGAACGTAAATCGACTGCCAAACAGTTATACCCCATCTCATTCAGTTTGGGTGCGATATCCGCATATTCAAAACGGTTATAACCGGCTTGGTGACACAATAGCACAATGGGTTTGTCCTTTCCAATATCATAAAGATTTCCATGTATCGATAGCCCATCTGCTGCCTTAAACTCAACCTTTACGGGCTGATATTTTTCACCTAATGCACCAGGGCTTGGTAGTTGCACACTCTCTTTCATTTTTTTCTGTGCATCCATTTCTTGCTTTATTAGGTTTTCAATAAGCTCAATACGTGTAAACTTACCTTCAGCATCAAAATAAACATAAGATTCTCGGACACCTAATGCTACAAAATCATATTTCACTTTTGCCTTCCCTTCAGAACTTTCTAAAATGGTCATTGAATTCAATTTAGGAAGATTGGAAACAATGTTATTGAGTATAGCTGGTGTATTTGCCACAGGAATTGGGTCAAATTTCAATTCAGCACTCACATAATCCTTTAGGGGTGTTACGGATTTTTCAGAAAAACTTTGTTGAAAAGCAGCAACTTGTTTTGAATAGTCCTGTGCTATGACACCAAAGCTAGTAAAGAGCATCATAAGAAAAACTGTTGCCTTATTGGATGTGTTCTTCCCTTTAAAACGTTTAATTATAAAAGGTAATAAAACCAAAAAGCCACCTACAAGAAAAATATAGTTGGGGAGATCTTCTTCGACAAAATGACTTACCTTCAAAATATTGAACATCTTTGCCAAGGTCATTGCGCCTGCAATAATTATTAGGATAGTTCCTATTTTTTGAATGCGATTGTAATCTTTAAATTTTACTGAAGTATTCATTACTGATGAGTTTTATTTTTTATTGATAATGCCCAATTCGTTCTTTAATTTGTTCCACTTGGTAGATAGAAAGAGTACTAGTCCTACATTAAAAAGTAATACCTGGTAGTACCATGGATAATGGTCTGGAATCAGCGGGAAAGCCATGAGCATAATTAGCACTCCAACAATCTTGAGAATCTTTTTAAGCACCATAAAAATTATTTGTTATTTACCTAATACGTTACAAGAAAGCAGTTAGAATTACACTTTTAATAGATTATTTTTCGTCAAGGTCCTTTAAATTGGATTTCAATTGGTTCAAATAGTTACCAAATTTGACCTTTTGCTCATAGCGGGATAAGAAGTAGAATACAACAGCACCAAAAAGAATGACCAATACGACTAGGAGCGTTATTTTAAATGTCCCTTCAACAAAATGGTTCCTGTTGTTAACGAGATAGGCAATCCAACCAAACGCAGCGGAGTTGAATGCAACACCAGAATAGACATTGAGCTTTATCGTCTTTCCCATTATGTCAATAAATTTTTTTAAGGATTCTTTAATTGTAGTTGTCTTCGTTTCAAAACGTTTGATTTCACGAAAGGCTCTAAAATTCCAAGAGAGCATTGCAGTCATAAAGACAATAATTGTCGCCAAGAAGATTCGATTGTCAATTAAGCTAAATAAGGGTTCCAAAAACCTGAATTGCTCTGGATTTTTATAAGACCCTATGAGCATCACAAAACACACAAGTAATGTAAGTGTGCCAAAAATAAATTTAAAATACATCACTCTCTTAATCTTCACCAATACCGATTTTGAATCCTTCTTGATGAATTTTTCCACGACCAACTCATCAACATTGTTCTTTGAGATTGTTTCATCAACCACCGCTTTCCAAACCGATTTTAATTCCAATAGTTCCATCTTAATTCTCTTTTACGGTTTTAGACAATTTTGTTTTTATCCTGTTCATCTTTACACGGACATAATTTTGGGTAATCCCCACAATTTCTGCAATTTCTTCATTTGATTTTTCATCCAAGTGCAGCATCACTATGGCCTTTTCTACTTTATTTAGTTGAGAAATAGCAACATGCATCAGTTTCAGTTTTTCGCTTTCAACTTCTGATTTCTTTTCTTCACCCGCCTGCCGGCTGGGCAGGGAAGTGTCCTTAAACTGATCGGTCTGAAAAAAGAGTTGTTGCTTCTTCTTAGTTTTTCGCAAATCCTGAATAGCTACATTAATAGCTACCCGATACATCCAAGTCGAAAATTTGGAGTCTCCCCTAAATGATGTGTAGGATTTCCATAACTGAATTAGGATTTCTTGAAATAAATCCTTGCGATGCTCTTCATTATCGCAATACATACGGCTGACCTTATGGATAATACCTTGAGCATCCATAACGTTTCTTGAAAATTCCTTTTCTAAAGCAGCCTTACTATTCAATAAAAAATGAGTTTATACTTAGTAAGTTACATTTAACTCTGAATAATTACAGTTTTTGATAAAAATGTCTTGTGTTTTTTTACTAAAGCCATATAGTATTATGGTCTCTTCTTTGAACTTTAAAGAAAATATGCCTCGTTCTGAAGGGCTAACCTAAGTATTATACCCAAATGGCTCATTTAAACTAGCTTCTAGTCTAGGACCTTATGAATTTAAAATTTTCGATTAGGGTTAAATGCTCCTATATCCATGGACAGTTGTTTATTTGAAATAATTTCAGATACCAATTTTCCTGTACCAGGACCAAGACTCCATCCCATCATTGCATGACCCGTAGCAATGACTAGATTCTCAAATCCCTCGACTTTTCCGATGTAGGGTAGCCCATCTGGTGAAACAGGCCGTAGACCACATTTTGCAGCATCGATCTCTTCTTCAGTAATCTTTATTTCAGGGTAATATGTATTCACTTCATCCGCAATTGCTTGCACCCTGTTTTTGTTTATGTTGTGGTTTATTCCCGAAAATTCCATGGTGCCAGCAAATCGAGTAAAGCCATCCATTGGTGTTACGGCAATTTTTGCCTCACTCAGGATAGCGGGTATTTTAATGCCCGTTGGCCTGTATACATTGATACAATAGCCTTTGCCTGGCTGAATCTGAAGTGTAATGCCTAGTTTTTTAGCCAAGTTGCTGCTCCAAGTTCCCGCTGCCAGTACCACATTATCTGCCTCATAGGTGTTTTCTTTGGTCTTTACTGATTGTATGCGATGCTCTGAAATATTAAAATACTCAACAGCTTCTCCATACACTATACGCACCCCAGATCGAGTGAGGTAGTCTGCCATACGTGACATAAAGTCAATAGGGGTACTATGGGCGTCACAGTGATAATGGCAGGCTCCTTTTGCAGAAACATTTACTTCTGGTTGCATCTCTTGCAATTGCTTTTTTGTAACACCATTTACTTCAAGATTTAAAGCAGTGCCCTTTTCGGCCATTTCTTTTTCTTTAGCTTCATAAGCTTCCGTTTTATAAAGCATCAATAATCCTTTTCTTTCAAAGTGAAAGGGTCCTAAATCACCTGACTCTTTGATTTCATCAAATAATCGACTACTAAGAAGATTGAAATTAAGCAAAACGGGTATGGCTTTTTTTACTTTTTTTGCTGTAGAAGACCTATAGAAAGCCCAAGCCCATTTAAAAAATTCTATATCCCAACGAGGTTTTATGTAAAAAGGGCTTTTACTGTTTAGCATCCATTTTATCCCTTGTAAAATAACACCAGGCGCTGCCAATGGCACAAAGTGGCTCGGAGTAAGGTATCCTGCATTTACAATAGAGGCTCCTGTAGGTTGTTCTGATTTTTCAAGAACGGTAACCTTATGCCCTTTTTTGTGCAGGTAGTAGGCAGAGCATAGCCCTATTATCCCTCCGCCAACGACTACTGTGCTTTTCATAATGTTTCTTTTCTTAAATTATCTGGAAACCAAAGGATAAGAATCTGCTTCATCAATAGAGACCTCATTGTATCCATACTGTCTTGCCCAACCTGTTATACTTAGTATAATCCCTCCAAATTTACCACCTTTACATTTATTTTCCACAACACCCACAAATTTTGAACTGATAAAACTTTCATGCACAAATGGCTCACCAGTTGCTAGCTTACCTTTAGCTTCCAATAGAACCATCCTAGCTGAAGTGCCTGTACTACAAGGAGATCGATCAATGGCCTTATCTCCATAAAAAACGGCATTCCTAGCCACGGCATCCTTTGAAATGATCTCACCTATCCACAAAATATGGCTTACATCTTTTATGGACGGATTTTGATTTAGCTTATATGACAAAAAATTCGTTTTGTCGATTCTTTAAACAGCATACCAACAAGACGTTTTTCGACTTTTTGATTGCTTACCGATTAGAACATGTTTGCCAACAACTACTTCGGTCAAAAAATCGCTCAATAACCGAAATTTCTGGGGCATTAGGATTTCAATCCCAGTCCAATTTCAACAGAAAATTTAAAGAAATAAAGGGAGTAACACCGTCTGAATATCGTTTGCTCTGATTAAATGTTATCCCTTTTCAAGAATAAAATCCACAGCTGCTTGACCCTTGTTTTTTATTGAAAAAAACAATAATTGAAGTTGTTTTTATAAAAAAATTAATAATCCACATATTGCAAATGCTTTAGTTTGTTTTGGTTGGTATGCTCAGAAAATTGCTGCAACAACACTATTAATTTGGGATTGATAAAGCGCTCACAAAACGGTTTTTCGGGATTGTCGTAATAGTAGTTTTGAATCTGTTTGCGTGATGCTTTAAATTCGGAAAATGGTAAAACTACAGTCACTAGTTCAGAATCGAATTTCGACTGTAAGTTTTTTAAAATAGTCTCACTTTCAATTTTTTGGATTTCCGAAAACGTATAGATGGCCGAGCGGTATTTCTGTCGCATTGAATGATTTACAGTACTCTTATGCGTGTGTAAATGAATTTCAATCAAAACATTCAACGAAATAATTTGAGGGTTAAAATGCACAATGACAGCTTCAGAAAACATACTGTTTCCATCAACGGAAGCTACATAGCCCTGCTCTACGTTTTCAACTCCTTTCAAAGATTGAAAAACCGCTTCGGTACACCAATGGCAACCACCTCCCAATGCTATTTTTTGTAGTGCTGTCAAATTTTAAAGTGATTCATTATTCTAATATCTTTTATCGAAGGTGATCTTATAGGTAAGATACATCCTAGGGCTCTATAAATCTACATATTTTAATATACATCGTCTTCTCAATAATACCTGTATATTCTTAATCCAATCTATGGAGTAGCAATAAAAGTTATAGCATTTATAAGCAAAAAAGCCTCTCATTTCTGAGAAGCTTTTTTGTTCTGTGCGGGCGGGGAGACTCGAACTCCCACACCTCGCGGCACTAGATCCTAAGTCTAGCGTGTCTACCAATTCCACCACGCCCGCAATAAGACCGATATTTTTCAATAATCGGGATGCAAATATAAACAATAGTTTCAATATTCAAATAACTCTACAACAATTAATAATACCATTGCTTTTCTTATTTTTGTGAGAAAGCAAAACACACTAATGGATACAATTTCTTCCTACATTTCCGAACATAAAGATCGATTTTTACAAGAACTCATTGACTTATTAAAAGTACCGTCTATAAGCGCAGATTCTGCATATAAAGAAGACACTTTTAAGACAGCTGAAATCGTAAAAGAACGACTTATGGAAGCTGGGTGTGATACTGTAGAAATCTGTGAAACCAAAGGATACCCTATAGTTTATGGCGAAAAAATTATCGACAAAAATCTACCCACCATTTTAGTTTATGGTCATTACGATGTACAGCCACCCGATCCATTAGACCTATGGCACTCACCACCATTTGACCCAGTTATTAAATCAACCGATTTGCATCCAGATGGCGCTATCTTCGCAAGAGGTGCCTGTGATGACAAAGGCCAAATGTACATGCATGTTAAGGCTTTGGAGTTTATGACCTCAAAGGATAAGCTACCCTGTAATGTAAAATTTATGATTGAAGGCGAGGAAGAAGTCGGTAGTGCAAATCTGGCGACCTATGTGGCAGCCAACAGAGAGAAATTGGAAAACGACGTTATCCTTATTTCAGATACTGGTATGATTGCCAATGACGTGCCTTCTATCACCACTGGGCTTCGTGGATTGAGTTACGTTGAAGTGGAGGTTACTGGCCCTAATCGCGATTTGCATTCCGGGCTTTACGGAGGTGCAGTAGCAAACCCAATCAATGTTTTAACTAAAATGATTGCCTTACTGCACGATGAAAATAATCATATTACAATACCAGGATTTTATGACAAGGTTGAAAATCTTTCTGAAGTTGAGCGTGCGGAAATGGCAAAAGCCCCTTTTTCATTAGAACATTACAAGAAGGCTTTGGATATAGATGCTGTTTACGGCGAAGAAGGTTATACGACTAACGAGCGGAATTCTATTCGTCCAACATTAGATGTCAACGGTATTTGGGGTGGTTATACTGGCGAAGGCGCAAAAACTGTTATTGCCAGCAAGGCTTATGCTAAAATTTCTATGCGACTAGTGCCGCATCAAGATTGGAAAGACATCACGCAACTATTTAAAACACATTTTGAACATATTGCTCCTGCTGGGGTTAAAGTAAAAGTCACACCTCATCACGGAGGACAAGGTTACGTTACGCCAATAGACAGTATTGGTTATCGAGCTGCTTCAAAAGCTTATGAAAAAACATTTGGGAAGACACCTATTCCACAACGCAGTGGAGGAAGTATTCCTATTGTTTCTTTATTTGAAGAAGAACTAAATAGTAAAACTATTTTAATGGGCTTTGGTTTGGATAGTGACGCCATCCATTCTCCAAACGAACATTTTGGAATTTGGAATTACCTCAAGGGTATTGAAACTATTCCTTATTTTTACAAGTACTTTACTGAATTACACCAATAGTTGTTATTAAGTCAAACATATAACCCTGAGTGGACCAAGAAAAGTAAGCTGTTTTTCAGGTTTATTTTCTCATATTTTATGTTGTACATCGTATTGATGTTCACAAGCGGAATTTTTGAAACACCTTTTCGCTGGATTGGCAAAACAATTCTCGGTTTTAATTATGACTTTGACATAAGTGGGTTTGGTAGTGGCGATCACACCTATGCTTACATTACCTTGTTCGTCAATGTTATTCTTGCCATCATCCTTACACTAGTCTGGACCATTTTAGGACGCAACCGAAAAGAATACAACAAGCCTTTGTATTGGTTTTTAGTTGTGCTAAGAATCTTCTTGGTAGCTGCTATGTTATTGTATGGATTTGTGAAAATTTTTCAGATTCAGTTTCAACCCCCATCTTTTTCAAGATTACTACAGCCATTGGGGGAATTTTCACCTATGGGACTAGCTTGGACTTATATGGGATTTTCTAAAGGCTTCGGCATGTTTGCAGGGATTATGGAAGTCCTTGGTGGTGTACTTCTCATTTGGCGACGGACTGCTACCCTTGGTGCTTTTATTGTTATTGGGGTTATGAGCCAAGTAGCAATGATGAATCTTATGTTTGATATTCCTGTGAAATTATTTTCAATTCATCTTATACTGATGGCTTTGGTCATTTTTATGACGGATATTAAACGGTTTACAGCTGTATTTTTTAAAAACAAAGCGACATCTGCCTATGAGTTCTATCACCCTGTAACTTCAAAATCCTATCACAAAATTATTAGACATGGAAAGAACATCTTACTTCCCATTTTATTAATCGCGGGATGTATTTTAGGCTATCTAGGTCAAATAAATATTAGTGATGTTAATCATAGACCAACATTATACGGTATTTGGGAGGCTGAAATTTTTGTAAAGAACAATGACACCTTAGCGCCTTTAATTACAGATTCTCAGCGATGGCACTATTTACTCATAGAGAAAAAGGGTATAGCGATGGCTAAAACTATGACAGGGAATTATACGCGCTTTACTACCGAAATGGACACGATTAATGGGAAACTAAAAATGCATGACAGCGATATCGACATGAAAAATGTGGACTTTAATTTTAACTATACGCAACCAACGTCCTCTCAGTTACAACTTTCAGGTAGTTTGAATGGGAGTTTTTATACCATTGAATTTAAGAAAAGGCCATTAGATGAATTTAACCTTATAAATACTGGCTTTCGTTGGATAAATGAGCGACCCAACAACCAATAATTTCAAAATTTTATTTTTTTATTTCAATTTTTATTCTACATTTGTAGAGTCAACTCTAATATTGTAGAACAATGCAATTATCAAAATCCGAAGAACAACTGATGCAATACCTCTGGAAGCTCGAAAAAGCCTTTATGAAAGATTTGCTAGACATGTACCCAGACCCTAAACCAGCCACAACTACAGTTGCGACCTTATTGAAGCGCATGATTGATAAAGGATTTGTAAATTATGTCACCTTCGGGAAATCTAGAGAATACTACCCTCTAGTAAAAAAGAAGGATTATTTCTCTAAGCATGTTAACGGATTGATTAAAAACTTTTTTAATAACAGTGCATCTCAGTTTGCATCCTTTTTTACAACAGAAACGGATTTATCAAAATCTGAACTGGAAGATTTAAAAGCACTGATTGATAAAGAAATTAATAAAAAGTAAGATGGAACTACTACTATTAAAATCCGCAGCTTGCCTCGCCATTTTTATGGTCTTCTACAAACTTGTCCTAGAGAAAAGACCTTATCACCACCTAAAGCGTTTTTATCTTTTAGGATCCCTACTACTTTCTATTGTGATTCCGCTAATCACTTTAACGGAATATGTTCAAGTGTCCAGAGATACAGCAACTATAGATTTTTTTGAAAATACAATGCCAGCAATCTCTAATAGTTTAGAGGCTTTACCTGAAGAACCAACAAACTATGTCCCCATTATTCTTTGGTCGATATATGCTATAGGGGTTTTAATCTTTACCACTAAATTCTTTATTAATCTAAAAGGGTTGTATACTAGAATATACAGAAATGAAAGACGAAAGACTTCGCCCTTTATTCATGTATTGCTTAAAGATCTTTTACCACCACATACCTTTTTCAACTACATATTTTTAAATAAATCGAAGTTTGAAAACAATGCCATACCTAAAGAAGTGTTATTGCATGAAGAGACCCATGCCAAACAAAAGCATAGCATAGATATTCTATTTATAGAATTGCTTCAGGTTATATTTTGGTTTAATCCGTTATTCTATTTTATAAAAAAAGACATAAAGCTAAACCATGAGTTTTTGGCTGATGCTGCGGTACTAAAAAAAGGCATATCACCAAAAACCTATCAACATATTCTGCTTCAATTTTCATCAAAGGAGCACGATTTTCAATTGGCAAATGCCATTAATTATTCATCCATCAAAAAACGATTTACACTTATGAAAACACAAACATCAAAACAAAAAACATGGTTGGTCAGTCTTATGATTATACCATTATTAGCAGTATTGGTATACGGGTTTAGTTCTAGAGAGACGGTTGAGGTTTATTCTGATACTGACACTGTTTATAATAATTATTCTCAACAAAAAGAAAGCAATGAATTACAAAAACTAGCAGAGATAAATTCTTACACTAAACAATATTTCAAAGTAAAGACTGAAAATGGAGAATTTGTAGAAAAAAGATTTTATGAGCTTGATGATAAAAACAAAAAGAAATGGGTATATGTTGAGTCAATCCCTTTTTACAGAAAAAAGCTTTCCGAAAATGAATTAAAAGGATATCTGACTTCAGAAGATTATGTCATAAAAATTAATAGTAATGATGTTGATTCTAAAGATTTTGATAAATATTCTGCTTCAGATTTTATTACATATTCTATTACCCCTATTTCGGCATTAGCAAAAATGAGAGAAGGTTATGTTCTAAATTTGATAACTAAAACTTTATTTAATTCAAACATTGAAGCGTCATTGATTATGTACAATCAATTACTCCCAGAGTTTGAATCAAGACTCAAAAAAGAAAATGAAGAGTCTTACTCAAAAGAGTTACTGAGCATTTATGATCTACTTAACCACACTTACAAAAGGTTTACACCACAAATTATCAAAAAAAATAACTTAGTAGCGCCTACAGAAATATCTTCCCAAAAAATGGATGAATTTTATAGCTCTTTTTCTAAAATTCCTGTTCTATATGTAAATAAGGATAATGAGATTTTCTTAAATAAAAACCCAATATTATTCACCAATTTAAAAGAAGAATTTAATCGAGTGGTTAAAAACAAAAAAACTACTTTAATACTAGAATCTGAAGAGGCTGTAAGTATGTCATTTATTAATAGAATTACATCATTACTTGGAGGGAATCTTAAATCTCTACAAATAGCAAGTAGTACTAAGCTTTATAATGACCAACAAAAACCGCTATCAGCAAAAGAATTGGCAGAATACAATGTATGGGCTAAAAAGATAAACGCTGAAAGCAAAGTACTTTCAGAAGATGCAACATTCTTTCCTCCTATTAACGAACAAGACTTTATAAAGTTCTCAAAGATTTATAAAAGAATGTCTGCACAACAGAAAGAAAACTCAGAAGAAATGCCTTTTCCAGACTTCGATATAAGAAATTCAAAACCAAAATTTTCGACACCTAGTACACCACAACAAAAAGGAGCCACAAAAAAACAACTCGCAGAATACAACGCCTGGGCCAAAGTAATTAATGAAAAAATGGCAAAAGCAGAAACAAAAAAAGGAAATGACAAATGGTCCGAGTATCCAATAGTATTTGTAAAAGACGTTAAAAAATATAAAGCTATTTATAACCTAATGACAGAAGCTCAGCGCAAGGCTGCAGAGCCTTGGCCAAATTTTCCGCCACCACCTCCACCGCATCCAGATCAAAAAGCCAAAAAAAAATTTGTACCGCCTCCTCCTCCACCAACAAAAGCAGCTCAATATAAAAATGGCAATAAGAAATCCTTGAATCAAATTATAAAGGAAACCCCTAAAGGAGTTGAATCTGGTTATGAGTTATTAATGAATGGAGAATCTCACTATTATACCATTAACAAAGGAAAAAAAACGTATTACAACAAAGATGGTTACATAACTGATAATAAAGGGAATATTTTACCACCTCCGCCGCCACCACCACCAAAACCAGCAAAAAAACCAGTGGATATAGAAGAAGTAGAAGTACCTGCACCGCCTCCGCCTCCAGTGTCAAAAAACGTTGCTGAACAATATGCAAAAGCAAATCCTAATAGCATAACTGTAACAACCGTTGACGGTGAAGTCATAGAGATTGTTGAGATCCCAGAGGACCAAGAAGGTAAAACCAAAATTAATGGTAAGGTTTACACCTATAAAATTAAGGATGGCAGAACCACCTATTATGATGAAAATGGCAAAAAAATTGATGCAAAAAAAATATTGCCACCACCACCTCCGCCAACAAAAGCAGTTCAATATAAAAATGGGGCTAAGAAATCCTTGAATCAAATAATAAAGGAAACCCCTAAAGGAGTTGAATCTGGTTATGAGTTATTAGAGAATGGGGAATCTCACTATTATACCATTAACAAAGGAAAAAAAACGTACTATAACAAAGATGGTTACATAACTGATAATAAAGGGAATATTTTACCACCTCCGCCACCACCACCACCAGCTCCAAAAAAGGCAGATAGCAACAATAGGAAATCTAAAGGTGGGCCTAATCCAAATTATGATTATGACATATACAGTTCGGACTTAAGAAATGAATACGTGAAAAAATTTAAAGCGTATGAAGCTATGCGTTATGACAAACCTCACTATATCAGAAAATCAAAAAAAGACAAAAAAGTAATGAGCGAATTGTGGATAGAGCTTAGGCAGATGCATATATACTCATTATCTAAAGAAGAAAAACAAGGTCTAAGATTGCCAACGACACCATTCGCTCCTTATGTTAAGATTAACCTAGATGGTAAATCTTATTATAAATTAAGAAACAAACTTACACCTAGAGAACAAAAGACTTTTATAGGTCTTGGAAAGGATGGAACGTTAAGTAACCTTGGTTTGGATTTAATAGATGAGAATGATCCTATTGTAATTCCTATTGAAAACTTTGAATTAGAGCCCGTCAAAAAAAGCGATTATAAAACAAAAAAACATCAAGTATTTATCACCGTCTCTGAAGACGGACACTATGCCATCAGCAAAGACAACACACTAAAAGAATTTGAAAAAATCACTTTAGAAACCTTAGAAGGTTTAGTGTCGAATTTATCTCAAAAAGACAGAGAGAATACTTTCATCTTTACTCAAGTAAATGACTATAAAAAATTTAGGAGTAAACCTGCAAAATCTGCTGAGTACCAAGATGACATTGAAGTGAATATTATTAAAGATAATGTTAGTCATCCTATTCATAAGTACAAAGGAAAATATTCCGAAACTGTTTCATATCAAGGAGCATTAGACAACAAACCGAGTTCTCAACTGAAAGGCCATGTTCAAAAACTTGCTGACGTCTTTAAAAAATATAATATAAAAAATATCACACTTTAATACCAAAGCCTCCAACTGGAGGCTTTTTTTTGGTTATACTGTAACAAATCCAAAGTTTTAGCGTTCTAATAGACAAATCATCAACCAGCCTGTATAGGCTGGCAAGTCAAAAAACGACCAATCATGCTAAAACAATTTTTTATCATCTGCTCTGGCGCAGATACCGATATTTTAAAAGAATGCTCCGTTGGAGAACAAAATAAATATGCAGGCATAGGCGCAACAGTGTTCTTTACCGCCGTCATGGCAACTATAGCTGCAAGCTATGCTTTATATACCGTTTTTGACAACCTCTTTTCAGCAATATTCTTTGGACTGATTTGGGGATTGTTGATTTTTAACTTAGACCGCTATATTGTTTCAACCATTAAAAAACGAGACAGCGTACTTGATGAACTCATCCAAGCAACTCCTCGTATTTTCCTGGCGATTATCATTGCGGTTGTTATTTCAAAACCTCTAGAGCTAAAGATTTTTGAAAAGGAAATCAACCAAGTTTTATTAGAGCAAAAAAATGATTTAACCCTTGCTAACCAAAATCAAATTGCACAGCAATACAATCCTAAAATCGCGGAGCTTCAGAATAATATCGCTAATCTGCAAAATGAAGTAACAACTAAAGAAGCTGAAGTTAATGCGCTTTACGATACTTACATTTCAGAAGCTGAAGGGACTGCAGGCACTCAACTTTTAGGCAAAGGCCCTGTCTATAAAGAAAAACGCGAAAAACATGACGCAGCACTGGCAGAGTTAAACCAATTAAAAACAGACAACGCACAAAAAATTTCTACTTTAGAAACTGAAATTGCCAGCCTCCAAAATACCTATACATCTGATGTAGAAAACTCTCAACCTATCATCGATAACTTTGATGGATTGATGGCACGTGTCAATGCATTAGGTGCATTACCTTGGCTACCGTCTTTCTTTATATTTTTATTGTTTTTGGCTATTGAAACCTCTCCGATTTTCGCAAAGTTGTTATCTCCAAAAGGTGAGTTTGATTTTCGTTTGGAAGACCAAGAAACTACTGTAAAAACTTGGACGACCCAAAAGGTTAATGAGCGTCAGTTACTCCTTAAAACGGACAATGACATCAACAACAAAGTCTACAACGATATTGCAGATGAAGAGGAAGTTATTGCCTACAAACATAAAAAAGCCCGTGAGTTGATGCAGCTGCAAGCGGATGCATTTTTTAAAAATCAGAAGGGAGCACTTTAATCTATAATTCTTCTATTCATTTCTATTACACCCCTAAAGTCCCCTCAAGGGGACATGTGCTACTGAATTTGTTTTAGGATTGATCTTTTGTAATTATCTTTAATCACAAATAACTCAATCTTATGAAAACCATTCAACACCTCTTTATACTTACTATTTTCGGGTTTAGTGCTCTTGCAATTTCACAAACGGATGTCTATGAAACTGACAAATCCGCTATTTTAGACGTCATGCACCAACAAGAAAATGCGTGGAATAATGGCGACCTTGAAGGATTTATGCAAGGCTATTGGAAAAGCGATTCTTTAAAATTCTATGGTAGTAATGGACTTACCAAAGGCTGGCAGAATACCTTGGATAATTACAAAAAAGGATATCCTACGAAAGCGGAAACAGGTACGCTTCGATTTGTGATTAATGATGTTTCAAAAATTGAAGGAGATAATTACTGGGTGATGGGCGAATATCACCTAACAAGAGCTGTGGGAGATGCTAACGGGGTTTTCATTATTATCTTTAAAAAGATTGATGGTGAGTGGAAAATAGTTGCAGATATGTCTTGCTAAATGAAGTACAGTTATAAAGTTCTACTTATGGTTATCCTCGCCGGAATAACCATCTTTGGGATAATTACAGGTCGCTATTTATTTCTATTCCTGATGATTCCCATCGGGTTTGGTTTTTTTAATAAGAAAGATTCTGAAGACTAAATTACCCATTATGTGTTTTTAAGGCTGAAAATATAGATAAGCGTCAGTTCGAGTGGTTTTTCGGAACGAAAAAATGTATCGAGAACTACAGTATAGATGAAAAATTCTACTTCTCGATACTAATTTTACTCATATTTAATCGTAAAATTCACTCGAAGTGACGAATTTTATCAAAATATACAACGATTAAATTTTCTTTACATATTGGGTAATAATAACAATCTGCTGACCATCCACTTTACCTTCAATATAAGCTTCATTTTCATGGTCTAGCCTTATGTTTCTAACTGCAGCACCTTGTTTTGCAACCATGCTAGAGCCTTTTACCTTTAGATCCTTAATTAAAACAACTGAGTCACCAGCTTCTAAAATAACCCCGTTGACATCCCTGTGTATTATTTTATCGGCATCACTTACACCATCTCCAGATGCTTTGGCTAATCCTACGATATCGTCTTCCATATATATCATCCCCAACAAATCGTGAGTCCAGTCTGCATCAATACGGTGTAGCATTCTCCATGCCATAATCTTTACAGCATCATGCTCGCTCCACATACTATCGTTAAGACATCTCCAATGATTTGCATCTATTTTATCTGTATCCGTCATCTGCTCAAAACAGATAGCACATGCATACAAAGAACTTTTTAAACCATTCTCTTTAATATCTGGAACAGCATATACTGATAAGTTATCTTGATTAGTACAAAGTTCGCATTGATGATTGCTTCGTTCTTGAAGCTCGTTTTCTATGGCCATAACTATAGTTTGAAGCAAATGTAGAATTATTTTAATTGAATTATCAATAAAAATTTTCGTCAGTTAGAGTCGCAAATCTGTGATTTGCTGTATAGAAAACAAGAAAATTTTGAAGTTAAAAACACTTCTCGATACACCACGCCTTATGCGTGGCACTCGAAGAGACGAATTGGAGTTCAAAAATTATTTTAGAGCTTCCCTTACTTTTTTAGGCAGGCCTTTTACAACTTCATCATAAGAATGGTCAATGAGTTTAAATATGAAATCTCTTTGAAGTTCGCCTGTTGAAAAATGCACACTATTCCATAATTTTTTACTCATGTGCCAGCCGGGTTTAACGCTTTCATATTCTGCTCTAAGTTCCTCAGCATAATCAGGATTACATTTTAAATTGATGAAGCCCTCACCTGCTTCC
This sequence comes from Winogradskyella sp. A3E31, assembly GCF_046720935.1. NCBI lineage: Bacteria > Pseudomonadati > Bacteroidota > Flavobacteriia > Flavobacteriales > Flavobacteriaceae > Winogradskyella > Winogradskyella sp. A3E31. Next base: position 131,959 of record NZ_JBHNWH010000004.1, on the reverse strand, counting down.
CACTTACTCAATGAAGCCAACGCAAACATCTTATTGCAGACCTTAAAAACCAATGTGTCCTGGTCGAAAGGAAAATGTTCTGTTACATCTTTTTTCGACATGCAGTAGTTTCTATAATCTTCGATATTCAACATAAGCTATTCCAATGCTTTTTGATTTTCTAAAGGTAATTTTAAGGCCTCGTAATCCAAAGTCCAGCCTATTGTTTCGACTAAACTTTCTATTATTTTAATAGCTTCTAAGGCCTCTACCCTAGCGACATTAAACAATCCGCTTTCAGGAATTTTATCAGCAATATGCTGTTTGGCCTTTTGTTGAAGTTCTGTAAGATCAGCAGCTTCAAACCGATTAAACATCCCGTCTTTTTTATCGTAATAGTTGATGTTAGACTCAATGGATAACACTTGCGGTTGGGGGAAACTCATAAGTTTTACTTTTTTAGTTTTTACATCCGTTTGGAGATGTAATTGACTTAAGTCAAACCCAACATGAGCCTTGGCGTTAATAACAACCAAAGCCTTTTTTCTGCTAGAAATGAGTTTTAGGAACTTTTCCTTGACGTCCTCATAATGATAAATCTCAGCAAAATCCCCTTCAACCGTGATGAATTTACATACCTTCTTTACCTTCTCTTGAATTAAGATTGATTGTGAACGTACTTTCTTTTGAGTTTTAAATTGACGTACCACAGTTACTATTCCTAAAGTAATAAGTATGCTTATTATAATGATAAAAAACGTCTCCATCTGCGCTTACTAATCTATGATTTTATATAAAATTGGTTTACTCGGTGTCGCATCATTATGAAATGGAGCAATCTGTAGGTTCAAAAAATAACTACCATCTTCAACTTTATTTGGCACATAAATAAATTCAGTGATTGTAGCATCTTCCCTTACCTTCCCTTTAGTATTCCAGAATGTATGGTGTGAGTTCAATTCACCACCATCCCTTTCACGATCCACACTTGGCAAATCGATCAGCAAATGCTTGATTCCTTTTTTAACTAAAAATTCTATGGCATCTTCTTTAAAATATGGCCAATTGGTATACGAATATTGTCGTGTTTTTTTGTCTTTGGTATTGGGGATTGTACGCACTACAAGGGCTTCGACATCTTTGTTTTTTAAAGCAAACGCCAACTGCTTTGTTGAAATAATCATATCGTCCATAAATTTTTCTGGAAAAATTGTGATCAACTCAGCCAAGAAGAAGAACTTTTTTAGTTTTTTATTGATGGAATATTTTTTTTCTAAGATATGACCAGCAGTCTCAGTATGAGTTCCATGAGAATGGGGATTAAATGTTATGGTATTAAAATTTACTGAAGCACCTTCTGCAACACTGATGGTATCACCTTCAAAAACCTCTGGCTCAATTTTAGGTGGCCCAATGTACCATGCGTTGACATTTTTATTCCCATTTCTTATCGGTATGGAAATATCCAAAGGCTGTTCTAAATCAATTTTATAAGTGTTTTTTTTGTATTTTATTGAAGCTTTCATCTTAAACTAAATTCAATTTAAATAATTCTGAAGCTATGCCATCGCTCAAAAACTGTCCTTTTTTGGTGACTCGTAACTTCTCATCTTCAATATACAACAAATGCTCATTTATAAAAGGCTGGGATTGCTCCAAAAGATATTTTTTGTAGTGTAATCCAAAATTAGATTCTACTTTTTCTAATGAAACCCCCCAGATTGTTCGTAAACCTGTCATCACATATTCATTGTATCGATCAGTAATAGTCAACGTCTCGACTTCCAAAGGAAGTTCCTCATTTTCTATTGACTTCATATATTTTGAATTGTTTTTTACATTCCAACTGCGCTGAGTGCCATTGAAGCTATGTGCAGATGGACCTATTCCCAGATAGGGTTTACCTTGCCAATAGGCAGAATTATTTTTACTAAAGTACCCTTCCTTACCAAAGTTGGATAATTCGTAATGCATAAAATTAGCATCTTCAAGTTTTTCGGTTAATATGAAAAACTGCTCTTGAGCTTTCTCATCATCAACATCTTCAATAATGCCTTTTTCTATAAACGTCTTTAAAGCCGTTTTAGGCTCTACTGTAAGTGCATAACTCGAAATATGAGGCACATTAAAACTCAAAGCTGTTTCGATATTGTCTATCCACTGTTCATTTGAAGCTCCAGGAATGCCATAAATTAAATCCAAAGAGATATTATCGAAGTACTTGGTCGCTTCATGCAGGCATTTCGTTGCCTCTTCTGAATTATGGGCACGATTCATCAATTTTAAGTCTGAATCGAAAAACGATTGAATGCCGATTGACAATCGGTTAATTGAACTTTTAGAAAGCTCAATAATTATCTTTTTAGACAAATCATCAGGGTTAGCTTCTAGTGTAATTTCAGGACTTTCATTGACTTTATAGTTTTGATATACAGTATCAATCAAAAATCGTAATTCGTCTATCGACAATAGCGATGGTGTTCCACCACCAAAGTAAATCGTTTCAACCGTTTTATTGTTGAATTCCTCCTTACGTAGTTTTAATTCCTTTGCTAATGCATTGATGAGATCATCCTTCTTTTTCAGAGATGTAGAAAAATGAAAATCACAGTAATGACAGGCCTGTTTGCAAAACGGAATATGGATGTAGATGCCAAAAGCCCCATCTAACTTCCCAAAAGGGGAAGAATTCTTACTCGGATGTGTATGATTCTTAATTTCCAAAATAGATTCCGCAGGAACTGCTAAATGACAAATAAACGATTAAACAGACAAACTATTAAACTCTTCTATCCTTTCTTCTTTCTGAGGTTTACAACAGTATTGGTCTTTTTACCCCCTTTGGGGGTTTGGGGGCTATTCTGTTTTACAAAAGCCGACCAACCTGTATAGCTTTTACCAACCTCAACACGACCTTCATTATAAAAATGACATACCGCAGCAGCGAGCCCGTCCGTAGAGTCCAGATTTTTAGGTAATTCCTTTAATTGCAACAAACTTTTAAGCATTTTGGCTACTTGTTCTTTACTGGCATTACCATTACCTGTTATGGCCATTTTTATCTTTTTTGGAGAGTACTCTGTAATAGGGATTTCACGAGACAAGCCAGCTGCCATAGCAACTCCCTGAGCTCTTCCTAATTTTAGCATACTCTGAACATTCTTTCCAAAAAACGGAGCTTCAATGGCAATCTCATCAGGGTGATGCGTATCAATGAGTTCCACAGTACGTTCAAAAATGAGTTTGAGCTTTAGATAATGGTCATCGTATTTTTTTAATTGCAGCTCATTTAATTGCAAAAACTGCATTTGCTTACCTACAACCTTGATAAGGCCAAAGCCCATAATCGTTGTCCCTGGATCAATGCCTAATATAATTTTTTCTTTCTTGCTCAAATTAATCGCAGTATTGACATCCACTCAAAGACAATGACACTCCGAGCGTAATATTTAAAATAGTTCCGTTAAAAGCGCCTAATCCAGATATTGAAGGATCATAATCATCTAAACTTGTAAAACCATAGATATAAGACACATCAGTATATAAAGACACTTTTTGATTAATGGCATAATGGATCTCCAAGCCAGCGTTCCAATTGAGATAAGATTGTTTGTTTTCATCCAAATTAGATAACGGCTTTACAAAACTAAAGCCAGGACCTGTATGACCAACTAATCGCATCTCTTGAGGCAAAAAGTAAAGCACAGGTGTTGGATCATAAACCAATTGTGCATTAATACGAGAGTAGTTTATTTTAAACTCTGGAGAATCGTCCTCATTAGAAAACCGATTAAAACCATAATCTAGCTTCGCTCCTAACTGTTTTGAAAACATACGTTGTACACCAAGGTTCACTGTGGGAAAGTTTAAAGATTTTGCCGTAGCAGCTTCTACGAATCCAGATTTTGAAGGACTATTTACACCTAAAGAAACCTGTGCTTTCCAAGTACTAGTATCTACACGTTGAGCATGAGCAAACGAAACAACACTTACTGCAATTACCAGACTTATGTATTTGAAGAAATTAGTCAACATCCGCAATATTTAATTTATTTTGCAGCATGCATTATGCGCTGCCATACAAAACTAAGCAATTCTTTATTGCAGTGATTAAATTCAGTATTGTAATTGGTTGTCTTTATTTTATTTATAAAAAATTAGTGTATAATGAAGATTTAGCTTTTTCTGATTTTTATCAAATTTTGACTAAAAATGACGTTTTTTCACCAAAAAACATCATTTTTTTACTGATTTTGACGATTTTAAACTGGTTTTTTGAAATTTTAAAATGGCAAGTTCTCGTAAAAACCATAACCTCTATTTCTTTTTTTAAGGCGTTTCAACAAAGCTTGGCCGGTGCTTCGGCATCTTTAATCACACCTAATAAAATTGGTGATTATGGAGCTAAAATCATATACTTTAAAAAACCGTTACAAAAAAAAGCAGCACTACTCAACCTTATTGGTCATATAACGCAGATGGGTGTGACAACTGTATTTGGCATTATAGGGCTATCTGTTTTTGTGGTAACATTTAAGGTTAGTTTTGATTTAAGTGTTGTATTAAAAGCCTTAATAATTCTTACAATTGTTGGAACATTAATAGCATTTGGGACACGACAAAAACACTTTGAAATTAGAGGGTTTAGTTTAAACAAAATTTGGAATTATATTAAAACCATTCCCAAATCAAATCTACTATTGAATGCTATATTTGCCATTATTCGTTATGGTATATTTTCCTTTCAATTTGGTTTTATTCTTTACCTTTTGGGAGTTGAAATAGAAGTCTTTCATTTTGTGATTGCTATTACGAGTATGTATTTTTTAGCTTCGATTATTCCTGCGCTATCCCTTTTTGATGTGGTCATAAAAAGTAGCGTTGCTATTTATATATTAAGTTTTTTAGGTGTCGATACTATTCTCATCTTAGCAACCACAACTTTAATGTGGGCACTCAATTTTGTGTTGCCAAGTTTACTTGGTAGTTATTTTATTTTGAATTTTAAACTACCTAAAGCCTCAACCCAATGACAGTCACTTTCATCATCATCATTCTTGTTTATTTGCTAGTTATCGGGCTTTTGGTTTATGGTTTTAATAAGGTGACTGATTTTCATCTAAGAGACATCCCTTCTAAAACAAAGTTTACGGTACTTATTCCTTTTAGAAATGAAGTTGATAATCTTCCGACACTTTTAGATTCACTTTCAAAGCTCAATTACCCAAGTTATTTATATGAAATCATTATGATTGATGATGCATCTTCTGATGGTTCAAAAGCATCGATAGAAAAACTATTAAGTCAAAGGGAATTTCAAAAACTATCAAAATTTATAACCGTTATAGACAATAACCGCTTTTCAAAATCTCCAAAAAAAGATGCCATAGTTACAGGAATTTCTATAGCAAAACACCCTTGGATATTAACCACTGATGCTGACTGCACCGTTCCTAAATATTGGTTAGAAAGTTTTGATGAGCATATTCAAACGCACAATCCAGATTGTTTAGTAGGCCCAGTAAAGTTTACTGGTTTGTCTTCTTTTTTTACACGATTTCAAATATTAGATACAATCAGCTTACAAGGAGCAACCATAGGTGGGTTTGGTCTTAAAATTCCCTTTTTATGTAATGGAGCAAACTTTGGTTATAGGATTTCTGCCTTTAATATGGTCAATGGCTTTGATGGCAATACCGACATTGCTAGTGGAGACGATATTTTTTTAATGGATAAGTTTTTAAAGCATAAGTCTCTAACCGTAAACTACCTCAAAACGGATAAAGCCATAGTGAGGACTAATGTGGCTTCTAATTTAAAAGAATTGATTTCCCAGCGTGTACGATGGGCTTCAAAAACGTCAAAATCAAAAAATCATATTTCAAAACTAATTGGGCTCATAATTGCCTTTACAAACATAATGCTAGTTGCTTTAGTTCCATTAGCTCTATATGAAAGCATTTCGCTAAAATCAGCAGGGTTTATTTTCCTATTAAAATTCAGTATTGATTTACTTCATATTTTTAAAGCGTCTCGCTTTTTTAACCAAGAACCTGCGTTGTTATCCTATCCTTTTGCCAGTCTATTCTATCCAATTTTTAGTAGTTATGTCTTTTTTATAAGCCTCTTTTCAAAATACCAGTGGAAAGGTCGGCGTTTTAAAAAATGATTGGTACGATTTTTTTTGGTAGCTTTACTTTAACCAATGCCCAAAATGTTATGAAAAAGGTTGTTATACTCTATGTCTTTTTGTTCTGTGCTTTTGCCAACTACGCCCAGGAAACCTACTCCATAAATAACGAAACCATAGAATTAAAGCGCATCTCAAACGGTACATTAGATTTTTATGTGACTACAGACACCTCCCCAAAGCGCTTTTTTGTAAAAAAGAATGACGGAGAATTCATTGAATTAAAAGACATAAAAAAAGCCAATTCTAACGACATGCAATACATTTCCGTATTGAAAGATTTGACAAGTGATACCGACGTGTCAACAGAGCGTGTAAAATTTACAAGAGCAAGTCTAAAAAATTTCATTGGCTTTTACAACTATAAAAAAGCCATTGAAACAGAGGATGGTAATAGAGATTACCCTGTCAATTTTCGGTTTGGTTTTTCTGGAGGGCTGACCAATAATCCGTTTCAGGAGAATCCTGAAAATACTTTAAATCCACTTATCGGCTTAGAATTGGAGTTGTATGGCGACTCTGAGATGCCAAGACATTCGGGCTTTTTGCAAGGCCGACACAGTTTCTCATCCGATAAATTTGACTATGCCGCAACGGAGTTCTCAATAGGCTATCGCTTTAGAATTATAAATCAACCAGGGTTTAATATTTATGTGCAAAACAAGTTTGCAACACTTAACTTTAAAAACTACCAACGACCAGAAATGCGAGGAGAAGAGATTGTTCTCGTTGATATTTCTGAAACCGAATTTAATATTCCAATGATTTTTGGGCTTGGCACAGATATCAAAGTCTGTGAAAAAAGCTATATCACATTAATTTTTGGTGAATTGTTTGCTTTACTACAAGAAAACAAAGACAACTTCCCTACTGACATTTCTATCGGTTACAAATTCAATCTGTAAATGGGGATTAGGAATTTAAAGACATCTAATCCTGTTTTTAATGACTACTTCTGGGACAATGATCCTCATGTAAAAAAGACAATGAGTGTATCTGGCATAATGCTGAAATCTCTCATAAGCATTTTAGTCATTGCAGCCATTACAGCATACATCTGGAAACTAAGTTCGGAAGGTCATTCCGTTAAATGGTTCTCACTTGGTGGTATGCTTGGAGCTATTGTTATAAGCGTTGTTATTTCTGTCCGTAATCAATGGGCCGCAGTTTTAGTACCACTTTATGTTATTGCTAAAGGGTTTTTCCTTGGTGGGTTTTCAGCTTTTGCCCATAATAACTATCCCGAATTGCCTTACCAAGCCATTGGAGTCACAATTGTCACCTTTTTTACCATGCTTCTGCTTTACCAATTTCGGATTATTGTAGTGACCAAAAAATTACGAAGCATCATCATAACTGTTTGTGCCTCCATTTTTTTAGTGTATATCGTGTCTTGGATTTTAGGCTTTTTTGGAATTAAGACTTATATCTGGGGTACCTCTTGGTTTGCCATTGGCTTTAATATTTTCGCCGCAATAGCTGCTTCTTTCGCACTTTTATTAGATTTTGATTATATAGAACGTTATAAGGATAAAGCTCCAAAGCAAAAGGAATGGCTAGCTACATGGGGACTTCTGGCAACTTTGATTTGGTTATATGTTGAAACGTTGCGACTAATGCAAAAGTTGGCTATTCGGTTTTAGAACTAAATCATTTTATGGAAACTACTATTGGCAGTGTAAACTCTGTATCAACCTGCTGACCTCTTTTAATGGCTGGGTAAATTTTGGGAAGTGACACCAAACTTTCTGTCAGCAAACTATCTATTTCTGGGATTTCAGTTTGTGTTTCTGGCTTTGATTGTATGGAAATAACAGACAATTGACCCGATTTGTCAATAGATAATTTCATTGTAATGGTGTCTTCGATGTCTTCAGACACGACTAAGTTTTGTTGTGACAAATACCCATTAACATGATTAATTAACGTTGATTGAAAGCACTCCCGACGCGCTTCTTTTTCTGAAACTGAATCACAACTCGAAAAACTCGGGTAAGCATCAACCTCCGTCCAATTAATGGTTTGCAGTTCTTCTTCTAATAAATCTTCGGAATTGACTTTTTGTTTTTCAAAATAATTGCAAGACACCAATAAGATAGAGCAGCACAAAAAAATTAATCGTTTCATTACTATTATTCTGAAACCGAAAAGTACAATAATTTTAGTCGTCCTTCAAAAACTTTTCGTCCCTTAATTGCGCTAGGCGTTGTACCGCCATAACTTTAAATGGCGTGTCGTTTTGATGCTTTTTAAGAAAATCCTCATACAGCTTTATTTTAGAATCGATATCCGCATAATATTCGTCCTTGGTTCTTATGATATAAAATTCAGAAAACATATCTGAAGGGTTCTCCTTCAGTGCTTTTTGAAAAGCCTTTATCGCTGCTTCATAATTCTTTTGGCGATTATAAATAGTACCTAACAACCGATACTCATGATGCAACTGCACATCTTTTTTATCGAGATAATTCGAAATGTATAATTCAGCATTTTCAAAATCATTCAATTTTTCATAATAACTACCGATTACATACATAGATGTAAGATCATTAGGATTAAATTCTAATAGCTTTTTTCGATGCTCTATTGCCTTTTCAAACTCGGAATATTCGGCATAACAGATACTCAATTTTTCGTGTATAAATTCTGAAGATTCCCCCAACTCCAATAACTCTTCAAACCATGTAATGGCTTTACGGTAATAATTCTGATAGTAGTAATTTTGGGCTTTTAAGTTAACGAGTTCTACATTATTGGCATACGATTCAAGTCCCTTATCGATATAGCGATGCGAAACATCATGATGCCGTTTTATAAGATGGTGTTTTGCCAATTTAAAAATGGCTTTTTGGTGTGTGTCGTCTAAATTATACGCTGAATAAAAACGATTGTAAGATGTAGAGTCGTTCATCTTTTCAAGAACTACTCCCATTTCGTAATGGTAATTAGGGTTTTTATAATCGAGATAAATGAGGTCATTAAACAGTTTTGAAGCTAATTGATACTTCTTTTGATTGGTCAAAAATTTGGCATATTCAAACTTCAACAATGCATTTTCAGGGCTAACCTCAGCTGCTTTTTCATAATTAGTGAGTGCAGCATCAAAATTCCCCAATGCAATATAGGATCTGGCAATTTTGACATAACCACCCTCTTGATTATCCAGTGATTTATAAGCCTCAATGGCTTTTGAATAATTGCCATGGCTGTAGAGACTGTCTGCTACGCTCAATGCCGAAGACTGGGCTTCGGCATTTAAACAAAGAGATATAATGATGATAAATAGGGATTTCTGCATAGATTAGTTTTTGTCTTTTGTTGATGTATTCACTTGAAATAAAATTGGCAATGAAAAGGATGTCGTCACAGTTTTTCCTTTATGTTCACCTGGTATCATTTTAGGAAGAGACATTACAACGCGTTTAGATTCTTCCTCTAAGTCTGGGTGTGCTGCTCTTGCATCTGCATTTTTTATCATTCCATCTTTATCAATTTGAAAAATTACTGAGATTCTTTGTCGACCTGTTAGACCCAATGATGATGCTAAACCGGTATTAAAATTTTTATTTACAAATTTTGCTACGGTGTTAGATGTACAGGTCTTTCTTTCCTTTTCACTTAAATTTATGCAGGATTCAAAGGTTGGTGCTTTATCTATATGTGCAAAAGGAACAACAGAAGGGTCTGGATTTCTACTATCCCACTGTTCTTTTCTAAGTCCATCAAATTCTTCTTTTGATATTCCTTTACTTGACGGGGATGTATCTTGTACTTGAAATAAAATCGGCAAAGAATAAGGGACCGTAGCAACTTTTCCTTTTTGAGTACCAGGAACCAATTGCGGCAATAAACTAATAACACGTTTCGCCTCATCTTCTATATCTGGATGTGGAGCACGTGCTCCTATAGAGTGGATATTACCATCCTTACCCACTTTAAAAAATACCGAAATACGTTGACGTCCACTTAAACCTAGTTCTTTTGCTAAGTCTGTATTAAAGTTTTTATTAACGAATTTAGAAATTCCGCTAGATAGACAATCTCTGCGTTCTTTAGCAGATTCTGATGTTTCACACTCCTTAAAGGTTGGTGGGTTTTCAATGACTGAAAATGGCACTTCGATGCTTTCGGAAACCTCTTCTAAAACAACATCATCATTCCCTGAATTGTTATTGTCTTTATTTTCATTAGCATCTGGTGTAAACTCAGCTCTAAACTTACCGTCAGTGACAATTAATGTGTGCCAATAATCATCCTCTTGAAGCAACTTTAGTTTTTTATCGAAACGTGCTTGCTCTTCTTTTGCTTTATTTGAAAAGTCTTCAACAAACAAACGCTGTACGCCATCTCTCGCATTACCTTCCCAACGTTGTTTGGCTTCATCGGTTTCTAGCCATTCTAAATACTCGTCATAATTTTTAAGCATTTTTATTAGCTCATTATTTTCTTCATTGTCTTTGGATTGAGAAAAAACATAGGTCACATATGCATTACTCTTCGCATGATCATCTTTTGAAATTTTATAAGCATATCCACTTGGTCTATAATCTTCACTAAAGTCGATATGTCTTTCGCCATTCTCTACCCTTTTCTTGATTTCATCTAAATACTTCTTTACTAATTCTTCATAAGTTAATTCCTGGTCAACTACAAGGGTCTCAGAAATCTCTTCAACCTCTTTTTCTTGAGCTCTTACATCTAAAGACGTATAAATCAACATCCCAAATACAAATGGAATAAGAAGCACATATTTTAAAAGATTTTTTTGGTTTGACTTTGATTTCTGTAACATGGCAATGCGTTTTTTAATTAAACTCGATGTAAAAAAGGTGTTGGTAAATGATAAATTCTGCGTTTCGAATACTTGATTGAGTAAACTTTGGTAATACTCTTGCTTGCCATTTTGTTTAACAGCTATGGCATCGGCAATATATTCGTGAAGGGTTTTTATACGGGCTTGGTACATATATACCAATGGGTTAAACCACATGGCTATTCGTAACACTTCAAAAAACAACAGATCGAGTGTGTGTTTCTGTTCTACATGTACCAACTCGTGTTTTAACACCGTTGGCTGCTCAGAATGTGCTATACGCTCACCAATAAAAATGGTATTGAAAAATGAAAACGCAGCAGAACTATTAAGAAGATTGACTAAAAGCACATGACCTTTCCATCGTTTTGGGTTGTTTGATTTTAACCAATACAACTTCCCTAATTTGAAAAGAAACATTAAGGTTGCCAATACAACGCCCGAGTAGAATATAATTTCCCAGATTGACAGTGATACATCTTGAGTGGCAACACCTGACTGTAATACCAAGTCAGTAGTATTTTGAATTGGTGTTACCTCGCCAATAATCACTTCGGGCAACCGAATGACAAAGTTCTCTGGCACCATGGCTTTAAATGTTTCAAACTTTAAAAATGGCAGTACAAATGAGAGTAACGCTGTACCTATGAGGTAAATTCTATTCCAGTTAAAAAAGGTCTCCTTCCTTAAAAACAGATCGTAAATTAAAAGGAAGACCAACTGAAACGCTATGATTTGAAGTATATAATATAACATGACTATTCCTTTTTATTGATTTCCTTTAATACCGATTCGATGTCACTTAAATCGATATCATTCTTCTTTACAAAAAAAGAAACCATACTTTTAAATGACCCTTGAAAGTAGTTGTCAACCAATTTATTTATAGATTGATTACTATACACTTCCTTAGCTACAATAGGATAATAAAGGTGTCCTTTACCTTGTTTTTCATAATCCACAAAACCTTTAGATTCTAGAATCCTTACAATAGTCGATACTGTATTATAAGCCGGCTTAGGTTTTGGCAATAGCGCGATGATATCCTTTACAGTAGCAGATTGCAATTGCCATAAGGCTTGCATGATTTCCTCTTCGGCTTTGGTTAATTGTTTCATGATATTATATATTTTATTGATATATCTTTTGATAGTAAATAGGCTGTCAAAAAAGTCTATACTCTTGTCAGTTTGAGCGCAGTCGAAAACACTAATAGTTTTACTTTCAAATTATCTCGACTGCGCTCGATATGACATTTAACTTTCAACCAGTCTTTTTTTTATAGACGTATTTAAATGAATAAATCACTTTTACAATGCTAATATAACTAAAAATTTAGTTTAAACTAAATTTTTAGTTTAAAATGTAACAAAGTCCTTTAATAAGCGTCATATCCTTGAATGTAATTAATCTCTATGGATATTGTTTTAGTGGCTTTGTCACTCTTTTTAATGGTATTGGGTATTCTTGGTAGTTTTCTCCCTGTATTACCAGGGCCGTTGACCAGTTGGTTTGGATTTTTGGTCCTTTATTTTTCTAACGGTATTGACATATCGTTACCTTTTTTAATCATCACACTTTTTATAGCTTTATTGATTTGGCTGCTAGATTATATCATTCCCGCTATAGGTACTAAACGCTTTGGAGGTAGCCGATCTGGAATGATTGGCACTACTCTTGGGCTTATTGTCGGCATCTTGTCCCCTATTCCGTTCGGAATTATTATAGGGCCCTTTGTCGGTGCAATTATTGGAGAACTACTACATCAAAATGATATGCAACGCGCAACTAAAGCAGCATTTGGATCTTTTATGGGCTTTATAACCTCAACATTCTTAAAGTTTATTGTTGCGGTAATTTACTTTGGTTTTTTTATCGTAAAGGTTTTTGACCATTCTGGACCTTGGTGGTAAATAAAAAACCTAGCGGAATCACATCGGTCGTTCTTCCACTAGGTTAGTTTTCTTGCTATTAATTCAACAATTACTTAATAGGGATTAATTAATTCTTGTTGACTTGCGTAAATATAGACAAGTGGATTTTCTTTTTGCTGTGGGAAAACCGCAAACTTACTGTGGAAAAACCGTACAATTGAGAATCCATAGGGCTTAGACCCAATTTAAAATGTAAGATTATTTCGCTTTAAATAAAAGAATTTCTTAAAACTATCCTCGAGACAGAGCCATAGAGGTATTTCGTTCGTTTCATTTTGACCTTGGGGTCAAAAATCGAAATTCTATTATTTAGATTCCCGTTTTGCGCCACCGCTTTCAGCCTTCGTAGCTAACTACTTCGGCGAAGTAGGCAAAGCTTTAGCGCACGCGGTCACGGGAATGACAATTTCAACGGAAACCCCAACGCAGTGCGTCGAGGAATTCTTTTTGATTTAAAGAAAACCTTTTTCGCGTGCTTCATGGAGCAAGGATTCATCTTTTCCATCATCAACAGAGAACAATAACTTCAATTGCTTTTTACGTTTTTCAATAGCACTTATGGAAATTGGAATGTATTCCGATAGACTTTTGGTTCTAATACCTTGAGAGAGCAGGTGCAAAATTTTTCTGTTGATATCATCCACATAGATTTCACTCGTAATGGTTTTCTTTACGTAATTATTGACCGTACTACTATAATATGGTGGAGATTTTAAAATCTGCTGAAAAGCATCCGCCAGTTCCATTGACGTCAAATCACTTTTAATCAAAAACCCATCAGGGTTGATTTCCTTAATAATGTTATGAATTCTAAATGTTTCATTAAACATCGTTAGAATAATAATCTTAGCCTCGGGCAACACTTTCTTAGCTAAAAGAGCCAAATCCTCACCAGACATATATTTTCCATCTTGTGAGCCCGGAAGGCTAATATCGAAAAAACATACATCGTATGGAGTGCCGTCAGCTGCACGATTAATCATTATTTCTGCTGTATCACAGTTGTTGGCCGTATCGATTAACAAGGTTTGATCATCATCCTTTGTGGCCATTAATACATTTTGATACCCTTCTAAAATAATGGGATGATCATCAACCATTAATATATTAAGGTGTTTCATGTTTATTAATTATAGGGAAGTTTAACATGTACTGTTGTGCCTTTATTAGGTTCTGATAAAAATTCGATGCTGCCTTCAATTTCTTTAATCCGCGATTGCATATTTTTGAGACCTATGCCCTTACGGCCACGGTCTGCATCAAACCCTTTACCGTCATCAATAATTTTTACCCAAATTACATCATTTTTAAGTGAAATACTAATATCCATCTGCTTTGCTTCGGCATGTTTATAGATATTCTGCATAGATTCTTGAATGATACGGTATAAATTTATTTTAACCTTATTTGATACAATATCCCAATTAATATCATCGGTATAATGGAACGAATGTTTTAAACCATAGGCATTAGATTGGGTCTCAATCAATTCTGAAACAATGTCCATAAACCCAGAGCCAGACACAAAATCCGTGTTTAATTCATGTGAAATTTTACGGATATCCTCTTCAATTGTCTTTAGTTGACCGATATATTCTGCTCTACTTTTTATCGCCTCTTTACCTTCTGTAAAATTGAGGCTGTCTAAACTTAATCGGGTGCCAAACAATCGCCCCAACACGCCATCGTGCAATTCTTTAGACACTCTTATTTTTTCCTGTGCTCTAGCCTCCTCAACTTTATCTTGCTGATTAAGCATGAGGTTGTAGATTTCCTCGTTTGCTTTTTGTTGTTCTTGAACCATTTTCAACTCTTTATTCTTAGCACGCTGTGTAATAATGACATAGATAAGTATTGCCGTTAACAATAATCCAACGGATAAGATTAAAAGGTATAGTCGCTCTTTTGCAATCTGTTCATTTTCGGCTTCGAGTTGGTCAGAATCAAACTCAACACGGGCAAATTTGTTTCTGACTTTTCTCTCTTCTATTAATAGACTATCAGATAATCTTATATGTTCATTTAGATAGTCCTTCCCCTTTTCACCGCTATTTATTTCAGATAAAATCAACAAAGCTTCTTGCCGTACTTCATTTGCAGATAATCTACTTGCAATTTCTAAAGCTTTATCAGCATACTTACTAATAGAATCTTTTTGATTTACTTCTTTGTAAAGCTTTGAGAGATCAATGGCTATATTCATTACAAGAATATCATTCTCTAGCTTTTGTCCAATCGCATATGCTTCATTAAATTTACCTTGTATACTATTAAAATCATAATTTCCAGATTCTAATTGAGTATCCGCGATATTATCTATAATTATGGGGTAAAAGGTTGGGTCTTTTTCCTCGTATTGAGCTCTTAAATCTAAAAGGTCATTATACAACTCTAGAGCCTTATCAAAATTCCCAATTTGCCGGTATACATAAGCCTTGTTATTTATAGAGTAAACTTCATTAAGTAATCCATCATCAATACGTTTTGCAAATTCACTTGACTTATCATAATACTCAAGTGATTTTGAATAATTACCTAATTCTCTGGACACAATTCCCAATATGTTATAAGCATTCCATAATTTATCTAATCGATTTTGAGTTTCTGGCAATCGATTTAATATTAAAATGGATTTTACTGCTGCTTCCTCTGCCCCAGTATAAATTTTTTCGAGTTGTTGAATTTCCGCTAAATAAAGTAAAGCTGTTGCTTTTCCCTCTGATATCTCATTCGCTTTATAGTACTTTAGTGCTTTGGAATAATAGTAATAAGAACTATCTACTTTTTCAAGATATCTATATAAAGACCCAAGGTTAGAGGCAGCTACGGTTATTGCCCCTGAATCTTTTAATTTTTCTGCTAATCTAAAATTGGATCTGTTAATGCTAACATATTTGTCGTACTGTTCAGTATAAAAATACATTAGTGATAAATTTCGCTGACTCTTTAAAAAAATTGAATCACTTTTTAAAGACTTAGCAAGCTCAGAAGATTTTAAAGCAAAGTTTAATCGAGACTCTAGTGTGAGGTTTTCATCCTTGGATAGCTCAATTAATTTATTAACAGAATCCAATGATTTTTTCTGTGCATTGAGTGTAACACCATGCATTAAAAACAATAGGGTTAAAAAAATAATTCTAAACAATCTGATTTTTTTATCCTCAAAAATAGATTAAAAAAACAAATTATCTACAAATAACACAAAAAGCCCTCATGAGTTAATGAGAGCCTTAAATTTATATACTGAAAAGAGATTATCCGTTAGTCTCTAATTTTAATTTCTTTTTATCAATCGCTAACAAATCTATGTTACTGTATTCTTTGTAGTTAGGATTTTCTTCCTTAGCAACTGAATCAGATTGTACACCTGAAACTGTCAATAACAACACTGCTACTAATAATAGGGTAATTTTTAAAGCTTTCATAAGTATAAATTTTAAGGTTTAAATAGTTCTAATTTGGTAACGCACTATGCATTACAACGAGGGAAAGAATGGATAATTAACTATTTATAGGTTACACCTAAAACTGTACTAAAAAGCGAGGGACGCTAGTTGGCATCTTAAAATGCCTAAAGTAAAATGGATTAAAATCTTCTTAATAAGTGATTTGAGGGCTTATTGAAGAACTCCAAATGTATGTGATTAAAATCGAGTAAACAAATTTTTACCGTTTAAATGTATTATTTATCCGATTAAAAACGTTTGTGTAAGAGGAATAATATGAAAATATGGCGGAAAACTAGGGCTTTTTAGCTTAATTTAGTTATAAAATTGTATTAATCAGTGGCTTTGATTTTTTTTAGAACAATTTAATAGGTAGTTTTTTTTAATAGACTCCCAGAAGTATCTGCTTTTTTTTTGTATTTTACTAAATCTTTATCTTTTCTGCTTGCACTAGAACTAGACCTACTGAAATTTATAAATATGAAATCAGGTTTAGTTTATCCAAAAGCACATCTATGGCTTATTATACCGTTTATTCTAACTATAGCTGGGTTCTATATGTCTTATTGGAGTATTTTTACCGAAGCGCCTTGGCGTCAGCATATGCACGGGTTAACAGCTACTGTCTGGTATTTACTTCTTATCTTACAGCCTTGGTTAATCCACAATAAACCCCCTTTATATCATAAAAAATTTGGTGTTGTAGCCCTATTCATTGCTGGTGGTGTCGTGTTTTCTGCTTTTCAGGTAATGCCTCATCAAGTAGTAAACACCTTCCTCCCAGATATTTTAAAGTATGGGTTTTCTTTTGCTGATATTTGTGCTTTAACGGGGTTTAGTATTGCAGTTATTTTAGGCGTTTTAAATGCTCGTGATTATGATAAGCATCCTAGGTGGATGATTTCAACTGTATTTTGGGTTTTATTACCAGCTACAGCAAGACTACTTTATTTCCCACTATTAGCAGCATATGATGGTAATCCTCCTATTACATACATTCAGGCTGTATATATATGCTTTACAGCAGGACATATCCCGCTACTGTACTTAATGTATTTAGATTATAAAAAACAGAAAAAGATTTATACATCCTATGCATTCACCTTTATTGGTGTAGCATTTTACACTTTTGCTATTGCTCCAATGGGAAAATGGCAATGGTGGATAGATTTTTGCCACGCTGTTATTGGTAAAGGCATGTGACGCGTATTATGTTACAATGGTTATCCCTCGAAGAAAAGCACATCAATTTGAAAATTACAAATTAACCTAAAACAAAAAAACATCCCGATTTTTTTAAGTAGGACCCCTAACTTCCTTAAATAATAAGTCTTGTGTAGATTATTTAGATAAAATAAGGCTTCCCATTTTATACCTCGTACAACTATTTTAATGTATTAGCTTAGATATTATATATAGGACTCATTTAGCGTATATTATAAATTATTATCTTTATATGTAACTATTTTAATTCGTATATCATGGAATCAAATCGCACACACAAAAAAATTAGAATGCATGATGGCATTGTTGGAACACTCTATCTCATTAGTGTAGTACTTGGGTTTATGGTTAATATTCAATGGCTATATTTAGCTGGAGCAGTTGCATTTCTTCAAATTGTAAGTCCATTAACTAAGTTCTGCCCTGTCTATTTTATTCTAAACAAATTTATGCCAGATACAGAGCCTATTCAAGATGGTAAAAGATCTTAAATTGTTTATGCGTTTAATGAGTAGCGGTTTTTTTTAAAAAGGTGCTAGTTCTTTTTTGCTTTTAAATCAAATTATGTTCTAAAACAAAAAAGCATCCCGATTTTTACTACGTAAAAAAAGGAAAGCTTCTCATTGGATTGCCTATTTTACTAGGCTTTCACTACATCCCGAAGTTTTATTCGGGACAACACAACTTCTTTAAAGAAGCGGTCTGGACGGGACTCGAACCCGCGACCTTCGCCGTGACAGGGCGACATTCTAACCAACTGAACTACCAGACCGTTGCTTAATTGCGAGGGCAAATATACATTGCATTTTTAATATGGCAAATAAAAAAATGAAAAAATAAAACGTCTAAATAAATTTTTGACGCTCAATCATGTAGGTCGTTAAAATCTTATCAAACCCAGCGTTAATGTCAGCTTCTACGTATTTAATTCGGTATTGACCACATTTAAGGCGTAGGTTGTCGAAATACGATTTAACTGCAAATTCGTAATTGTCCTTAATATTTTCTGGATACAAATCAATACTAGATCCTGTTTCTACATCGACAAAACGCTTGGGTCGATTGTCAAAATCAAAAGTCAATTCTTTTTCCTTATCAAAAACATGAAATAATACCACTTCATGCTTATTGTGCTTTAAGTGACGTAGCGCTTCAAATAGTTTTTCATCATCCTCGGATGTTTGAAACATGTCCGTAAACAAAAAGATGAGCGAACGTCTATGGATTTTCTCTGCAATTTGGTGTAAATAGGTATAGGTTTCTGTTGTTTTTCCTTTTGGTTTAGAAACTACGGTTTCACTTAAGGTGTTCAACAATAAATGATGATGGCGATCACTTCCCTTTTCTGGCGCATAAAAATCGTAATTATCACTGTAAACACTTAGGCCAATAGCATCTCTTTGTTTTTTTAGAATATGCATCACAGATGCAGACGCCAATGCAGAAAAGGCAATCTTATTCAAATGTCCAATTGAAAAAGCTTTCATATCCGGATAATGCATGGAACTGCTATTATCGACTATAAGGTGACAACGGAGATTGGTTTCCTCATCATAGCGCTTGGTATATAAGCGATCTGTCTTGGCATAGAGTTTCCAATCGATGTGCTTTGTGCTTTCACCTTGGTTATAGATTTTGTGCTCAGCAAATTCTGCAGAAAACCCATGAAATGGACTTTTGTGCATCCCAGAGATAAATCCCTCAACCACCTGCTGTGCTAGCAATTCTAGGTTTTTAAATCCACCCGCTTTATTAAGTTCTTGTTGTAAATTCATAAAGGCCCATCCTAACCTTCCCATCCGTGTGCCGCTGAAGCTTTAGCGGAGGCGCAAGGGAAGGAATACATTCACGTAAAAAAAATTGCTTTTAACCTCATCTGTCAAACTGAGCGTAGCCGAAATGCTACGTTACGAAAAGGTAAGATTTCTCGACTACGCTCGAAATGACAGAAATCCTTAATTAAAATAATAGATGAAACTAAAAAAGGTTTACCATAGTGGCAAACCTTTTATCATATCTTTTAGATAATTCTTTTACAATAAAGCGTCTATAGCTTCTGCATATGCGTTCTTTGGCGCAACACCAACCTGACGGCCTACAACTTCACCATTCTGAAACACCAACACTGTCGGTATGTTTCTAACTCCGTATTTTGCTGCAAATTCTTGGTTAGCATCAACATCTACCTTACCAACAACGGCCTTACCATCATACTCTTTGCTTATTTCATCAATGATTGGTCCAACCATTCTACAAGGTCCACACCAAGCTGCCCAAAAGTCAACCATCACTGGTTTATCACTCTTTAATACTGTTTCTTCAAACGTTGCATCTGTTATTTCTAATGCCATAATATTTAGTTTTAATATATTCTTAATTGTTATTGTACAAAATTAGTCAAAAATCACTCCAAACCTTACAATGGCAGTATTTGATTTGGCTATCTATGCATTAGCTTAAATTATAATCACATAAACGACTAGTTCAGCTTATATTTAACATCAATCTCTTCTAGCTCGGCCAACAATTCTTGCGAAATTTTCACTTTCTGCTTTCGGCTCGGCATATTCAGTTTTATTTTATCGGCATGGTCGTACACCAAAAAGCTCAATGCATTATTACCACTATGTAATTTAAACATATCTTGTAGTCCTGAAATTGTATCTTTTTCTAAATCTTCAATATTCAACTGAATGGACAATTTTTTAGCATAGGTGTCCATAACATCGTGTAATAGTTGAAAATTATTAAACTGTATTCTCGGGTCACCTCGTTGACCAGTATCCCTGTTAATCCATCCTTCACGGATAAATGCACGAACATAAACAAATGAATTTTGAACCAAGAAATGCCTGAATTTTAAATATTCCTCTCCGAAAATTCTAAATTCAAAACTATCTGTATAATCTTCAATAGTAAACGTTGCCCAACCTTTACCTTGTTTGCTAACACGATGTTGTATATCGGTCACTACGCCGCCAAAAGTAATTTCACGGTTCACAATCTTTTCCAAATGATTAAAAGCCGATAACGTGCCATTACAGAAGGTCTTCATCTCTACCTTAAAGTCATCTAATGGGTGACCTGAAATATAGATTCCGACCACTTCTTTTTCCCGAGCCAATTTTTCCATTGTTCCCCACTCTTCGCATGGAGGCACTTGCGGCTCTGCAATTTGTACGTCACTGGCTTCACCGAACAAGCTGACTTGGGCAGAGTTTTCATTTTCTTGATGCTTGGCGCCATACTTCATGGCTTTTTCTAAGAATGTAATGCCGTCACCATCATCTGCGAAATACTGAGCGCGATGCGTGTCTTCAAAACAGTCAAATCCACCAGCGTTGGCCAGACCTTCAAATGATTTCTTGTTTGCAGCTCTAAGGTCCACGCGTTTTGCCAAGTCGAAAATCGATTTATAATTGCCATCTTCCTTACGATTACTCACTATGGTTTTAACCGCTCCATGACCAACACCTTTAATAGCACCCATCCCAAAACGCACGGCATTATCCTTATTTACTGAAAATTTATAGTAACTTTCATTAACGCTTGGTCCTAATACCGGCAAACGCATGCGCTTACATTCTTCCATAAAGAAGGTTACCGATTTAATGTCGTTCATGTTGTTGGACAGTACAGCCGCCATATATTCGGCAGGATAATGCGCTTTGAGATAGGCGGTTTGGTAGGCAATCCATGCATAACAGGTAGAATGCGATTTATTAAATGCGTAACTAGCGAAAGCCTCCCAATCCTTCCAGATTTTTTCGAGTTTTTCAGGATCCATACCTTTTGCCGCTGCCTGCTCAATGAATTTTGGTTTCATTTTATCCAAAACAGCTTTTTGCTTTTTACCCATGGCCTTTCGCAGTACATCGGCTTCACCTTTTGTGAAATCAGCCAATTTTTGGGACAACAACATCACCTGCTCTTGATAAACTGTAATCCCATAGGTTTCTTTGAGATATTCCTCCATTTCAGGGAGATCATAATTAATCTCTTCCTCACCGTGTTTACGGCGGATAAAACTCGGAATGTATTCCATCGGCCCAGGACGATAAAGCGCATTCATGGCAATAAGGTCATCAAAAACCGTAGGCTTTAAATGCTTCATGTGTTTCTGCATGCCAGGGGATTCATACTGAAATATCCCTACCGTTTCCCCACGTTGAAACAACTCATAGGTTTTTTCATCATCAAGCGGAAAACTATCTGGATCTAGATCAATATTGTGCTTTGCTTTTACAATTTTGACCGTATCCTTTATAAGTGTCAAGGTTTTTAAACCCAAGAAATCCATCTTCAACAAGCCAGCACTTTCAACAACAGAGTTATCAAATTGTGTGACATATAAATCGGAATCCTTTGCCACCGAAACTGGCACATAATTGGTAATATCCCCAGGTGTGATAATGACACCACAAGCATGAATACCCGTATTCCTCACTGAGCCTTCCAAGACTCTTGCTTGGTTTACTGTTTCTGCTTCAAGATCTGAACCTTCTGAAATATTAAGTAATTGGTTGACTTTTTCTAAATCTTCTGCCCTAAACTTTTTAGCTAAATCTTTCTCTGACAAGCCAAAAATCTTTCCGAGTTTAGACATCGTCGGAATCAACTTAGAAATACGATCTGCATCTCCTAAAGGTAAATCCAAGACCCTTGCAGTATCTCTAATTGAAGATTTCGCTGCCATTGTACCATAAGTGATAATTTGAGCGACTTGATTGGCTCCATACTTTTCAATAACATAATCCATAACACGACCACGACCTTCATCATCAAAGTCAATATCGATATCTGGCATACTCACACGATCTGGATTTAGGAACCGCTCAAAAAGTAAATCGTACTTAATCGGGTCTATATTTGTAATCCATAGACAATAGGCCACTACCGAACCTGCCGCCGAACCCCGTCCTGGCCCTACGGAAACATCCATGTTTCGTGCTTCGCGAATAAAGTCTTCAACTATTAAGAAATAACCAGGATAACCCGTGTTTTCAATAACGCTTAATTCAAAATCTAATCGTTGTTTTATGTCGGGAGTGATTTCCCCATAGCGCTTTTCTGCACCTTTGTAGGTTAAATGTTTTAGATAGGCATTTTCACCTCGCTTGCCCCCGTCCTGTTTATCTTCTTCATGCTTAAATTCATCTGGAATATCAAAAGCGGGCAAGAGCACGTCTCTAGCCAATTCAAAAGGTTCAACTTTATCAACAACCTCTTGAATATTGATAATTGCTTCAGGAATATCCCTAAACAAAGCTTTCATCTCTTCCGAAGACTTAAAGTAGTATTCTTGATTTGGCAAGCCATAACGATAACCACGACCACGACCTATTGGAGTCGCTTGTTTTTCTCCGTCCTTAACACATAATAAAATATCGTGCGCGTTGGCATTTTCTTGCTCAACATAATAGGTGTTATTTGTTGCTACTAATTTTACATCGTGCTTTTTGGCCAAAGGAATCAATACCTGGTTGACCCTATTCTCATCCTCTTGATTGTGGCGCATTAGCTCCATATACAAGTCGTCTCCAAAAGTGGCTTTCCACCATAATAAAGCCTCTTCCGCCTGGTTTTCACCTATATTCAAAACCTTACTAGGCACTTCTCCATAAAGGTTTCCTGTAAGACAAATTAAATCCTCTTTGTAGGTTTCAATAAGTTGTTTGTCGATTCGCGGCACATAATAAAAACCATCTGTAAAAGCTGCTGAGGACAATTTTGCTAAATTATGATAGCCCTTCTTGTTTTTTGCTAGTAATACAATTTGATAACCGTTGTCTTTACGGGTTTTGTCTTTATGATCCTCACAGACAAAAAACTCACAGCCTATGATTGGCTTCATTATACTTCCCTTCTGTTCTTCACCTTTCTCTATTGCTTCAGCATGTTGAGCCTTAACACCTTTATTATGGTTAGAGACTGCTTGCACAAAATGAAACGCTCCCATCATATTACCATGATCCGTAAGTGCAACGGCAGGCATGTTCTCTTTTGCTGCGGCATTCACTAAGTCGT
Organism: Winogradskyella sp. A3E31; assembly: GCF_046720935.1. Taxonomy (NCBI): domain Bacteria; kingdom Pseudomonadati; phylum Bacteroidota; class Flavobacteriia; order Flavobacteriales; family Flavobacteriaceae; genus Winogradskyella; species Winogradskyella sp. A3E31. The sequence continues at coordinate 108,346 of NZ_JBHNWH010000004.1, read as the reverse complement.
TTATGCTAATAGTGGATTGCAAAATTGAAAACTGGGAATGGTTATGAAGATGGACAAAATCAACTTCAGCAAGCTGAGCTACTTCAGCTTTAGACACTGTTGTTGTATCGTCTAATTCCTTTTGAAGACGTTTATTTATTTTAGCACTTTCCTTTTTAAGGTTGACATGCTTTAAACCTATAAACTGAATTACTTCTGGGTTTTCCTCACCAAACTTTTGAAAATAATCTGGCTGAACATTTAACTGTTCTTTGGTGTATTCTCCTCTTCGGATGAGTTCTAAAAAACAACGTGTCGTAGCCTCAACATCGGCTGTAGCATTATGGGCTTCTGCAAAAGGTTGGTTAAACAAATATTGATGCAATTCTGTTAAGGTTGGTAATTTAAACTTACCGTAGCGTCCTCCCGGAATTTTACATAATTCTGCTGTATGTTCTGTACAGGTGTCTAAAACTGGCAGTTCTTGAAGTGGGTTTGCAACATCCTCTCGCACAAATTCAGCACCCATAATATTGAGGTCGAACTTTACATTTTGACCAACTACAAATTTTGTTTTGGATAATGCTATATTGAATTTCTCTAGTACTTCGGATAATGACGCACCTTGCTCCTGAGCTAACTCAGTTGAAATACCGTGAATTTTTTCAGCATCATAAGGAATATTGAAACCTTCGGGCTTAATAAGGTAATCCTGATGCTCAATACAGTTCCCCATAGCATCATGTAATTGCCAAGCAATTTGTATAGCCCTAGGCCAATTATCAGTATCTGTAATTGGCGCATCCCATCGTTTAGGTAGCCCTGTAGTTTCAGTATCAAAAATTAAGTACATAAAGGTGTTTCTTGACTTTAAAAAAGAACTTTAAATTTAAGAAAATACTACACTTTACAGGTTAAAAGTTATGAACAGTTGTAAACAAAAAAAGCCAGTCCAATGGACTGGCTTTTCTTAGTAACCAATTGGTATTATGAAGCTGCTAACTCTTCTTTTACCTTCACCATATTAATAGATGCTTGAATTGCATTTTTCTGCTTTTTCAACATTGTATCAATTGATGGTGGAAATACATTGTCTGAAGAGATAACATCATTGTAATCTTCTAAACTAGCTTCTTCACCTCTAAGTGCTTCTTCTAGTACAGCCTCTTCATTATTATTAGATAGGTTGGATTTTAAGGTCATCCAATTTCTGTGTAGAGTTCCTTTAAAACTTCCACTTTCTTTTGGTTCTTCCCCATATCTTTCAATTTCGGTTTTTATTTCATTGGCGAATTCTTTTCGCTCATTCGCTCTATTGGTGAAATAAATCTTCAAATTGTTATTATCTACGTTATCTATTGCTTTACGATACCCTTTTTCGGCATCATAATTTTTAGTCAATAATTCGTTTAGTTGGTTTGAAATTTTTTCTGAATACTTCATAATCTTACTAACATTTTAAATTTCAATAATTTCTTTATAGATGTGTATTGTTTCACATCTGCACTTATAGTATAACGAAAAGTATACGGTTACACAAATAAATTAACATATTTTGTAAGTTTTAGACTACAATTAACAAAACTTAACACATATACCTCAACATACTGTTATTATTGATAATAATGCAATGTACGAAAAACAAAAAAGGGAATTAACTGACTAATTAGTCTTCTATGGCAAGTAAACCACCAACCAAGGAGATTTTATAAAAAACACCGCTAATAAAATTAACAGATTGCAGTCCATCTTCCGAATAAGCTGTAAATCTAAAAGTGCCTTCTATACGCTTTGGATCTGCATTATCAATATCTTCTACTTCGATAATGCCTTCTGGTGGGTAAATTGTGATACTTGGATCTGGAAGATTAGTTGTAGAGTATACCGTTCCATCTGCGGCTTTAAAAATGGCTATAGATCCGCTTTCTGGGCCCAATTCATAAGTTCCTCTAGTGTCATCTGTGGTAATTAATTGCAACACTTCTCCACCTCTTCCACCTTCGACCAAGAATCCACCAAAGTCAATATCTGCTGCAAAATAATCCGCTTTCCATGTGCTACCTTCAAAATTTGCTTGCATTGCCGGATTATTAAATTCTACATTATCTGAGCAGCCTAAAAAAATAAGGGCCAACATTATTACAGAAAGTACAGATCTTTTCATTGCATTTTAACATTTAAAACTTAAACTAGTCCTTTAACGGAAAAGGAGACTCAAAAGTATGCTTTTTTTCAAACTATTTAAAGCCATTTAATATACTGAAAATTAAAAAAATATATTATCTTTGCGCCCGCCTGAATGACATATAGGCAATATGTCGGACTGGCTATTATTAATAACAGAGGTCGGGAACCTCACTAATTAATTACTATGCCTGTAAAAATCAGATTACAAAGACACGGTAAAAAGGGGAAACCTTATTACTGGATCGTAGCAGCAGATGCACGATCAAAAAGAGACGGTAAATACCTTGATAAAATAGGGTTTTACAATCCAAACACTAACCCTGCAACAATCGACTTAAATGTGGACGATGCAGTGCAATGGTTACAAAATGGTGCACAACCTACAGATACGGCGAAAGCCATTTTATCTTACAAAGGTGCATTATTAAAGCATCACTTAGCTGGAGGTGTTAGAAAAGGGGCACTTACTGAAGAGCAAGCACAAGCGAAGTTCGATGCTTGGTTAGAAGAAAAAGCTGCTAAAATTGAAGCTAAAACTGAAGGTTTATCAAAAGCTGAGGCTAAAGCTAAAGCAGATGCATTGGCCGCTGAAAAAGCAGTTAATGAAGCACGTATTGCTGCAGCAACCCCAGAAGTTGAAGAAGAGGAAGTTGCTGAAGAAACTGAAGCCACTGCAGAAGAAGCTAAAGCTACTAACGAAGAAGAGTAAAAAATTTATTTTTATACTTTTGAACCCAGGCAAATTGTCTGGGTTTTTTATTTATCAAAATTATAAGATCCTGAAACTAGTTCAGGATGACAAATAAATTTGTCATGAAAAAAGAAGATTGTTTTTATCTCGGTAAAATTGTAAAAAAATACAGCTTTAAAGGTGAGTTACTCGCAAAGCTCGATACTGACGAACCTGAACTTTACGATAATATCGACGCTGTTTTTATAGACTTAAGAGGGAATATGGTGCCTTTTTTTATAGAATCTTCACAGCTTCACAAGTCAGATTTACTTCGAATAAAATTTGAAGACGTCAACTCAGAACCCGATGCCGATGCGCTCATAAAATCTGAGTTGTATTTGCCGTTAGAGTTACTTCCAAAACTAGAAGGAGATAAATTTTATTTTCACGAAGTGATTGGTTTTACAATTAAAGACAAAAACTTTGGTGACATAGGTATTATAAAAGCTATAAATGATTCTACAGCACAAGCGTTATTTGAAATTGACAAGGACGGGACTGAAATTCTTATTCCCATGAACGATGAATTTATTACAAAAGTTGATAAAAAAAATAAGATTATTGAGGTTGAAACTCCCGAAGGCTTAATTGATCTATACTTAAATAATTAGTTGTCATTCCTGCGAAGGCAGGAATCCATTTTAAATGATTTTTTTAAATTAAAAGATTCCTGCCTTCGCAGGAATGACAATAACCTATGAATAAGCCCTTTAAGTTTAAACAATTTACAGTTAACCAAGACCTATGTACCATGAAAATTGGCACCGACTCTGTTTTGTTAGGCGCTTGGACATCCGTTAACCATCAACCAAATACCATTTTAGATATAGGTGCCGGAACAGGTGTCTTATCACTTATCTTAGCTCAAAGAAGTGATGCACAACTTATAGAAGCTATCGAAATTGATGATAATGCATTTGAACAATGTACAGAAAATTTTGAAAATTCTCCATGGAATGATCGTCTGTTCTGCTATCATGCATCTTTACTTGAATTTGTTGAAGAAGTAGATGATGCTTTCGATTTAATAATCTGTAATCCTCCATTCTATTCAGAAGACTATAAAACTAACAATGAAGCGAGAGATTTGGCACGTTTCAACGACGCTATGCCCTTTGAGCATTTAATTTACGCTGCAGCTAACTTACTCTCAGAAAATGGCATCTTTTCTGTTGTTCTTCCGTTTAAGGAAGAAAGTAGGCTTATAGATTTAGCTTCAAAAGTTGACTTGTACCCAAAACGAATTCTTCATGTAAAAGGAGATACCAATTCAGACATAAAGCGAAGTCTTATTGAGTTTCAATTCAAAAAATCAGAAACTCATATTGCTAAACTCACCATAGAAAATGGACGTCATAATTATACGCAGGACTATATTAATTTGACCAAAGCATTTTACTTAAAAATGTAATTAAGCAGGCAAGTCCTCCTTTTAGCCATTACGCTTTTAAAAAAATTATTATTAAATGAGTACATTAGGAGCAGTGATAAATGCAATTGAGCAACTCTTATGTCAAAAAAGTTTTATGTTGATCCAGATATAACTAAATCTGAAACTCTGCCGGCTTCATTTTACAAAGACCCTGATGTTTTTGAAGCTACAAAAGATTCCATTTTTTTAAAATCTTGGCAATGGATTGGAGATGAAGACTTGGTTAAACAACCGCAATCTGTATATCCTTTTGTCCTTTTGGATGGATTCTTAAATGAACCATTGATACTGACAAAAAATAAGGAAGAAGATATAAGCTGTTTGTTAAATGTGTGCACTCATAGAGGAAACCTTGTAGTGTCGCATCCAGGAAAACCTAAACAACTGATTTGTTCTTATCACGGGAGAAAGTTTAAACTAAATGGGAAGTTTGAGTTTATGCCTGAATTTGAGGAAACCAAAAAATTTCCCAGACCGTGTGATGATTTACATAGATTTCCACTAAAAGAATGGGGGCCTTTTTTATTTGTTGGATTAAGTCCAGCTTTTGATTTTCAAATAGTTATTGATAAGATGAATGAAAGAGTTGGCTTTTTACCTCTAAAGGACTTTCATTATAACGCCTCAATGTCTCAAGATTATTTAGTACATGCGAATTGGGCGTTGTACTGTGATAACTATTTAGAAGGATTTCACGTCCCATTTGTCCATCCAGAATTAAATTCAGTCTTGGATTACGGTAGTTACAAAACCGAAGTTTATGACTACTGCAACTTACAAATTGGGTATACCGATGAAGCCACAGAAGTGTTCGATTTGCCAAAAGATCATATTGATTATGGTAAAAATGTTGGGGCATATTATTACTGGGTCTTTCCTAATATGATGTTTAATTTCTATCCATGGGGCTTATCCGTAAATATTGTTAAACCTATTGGTATTAATAGAACCAAAGTCTCCTTTTTATCCTATGTGTTAGATCCAGCAAAACTAAACCAAGGAGCAAGCCAAGATATAGACAAAGTGCAACGAGAAGATGAACTTGTCGTAGAAAATGTACAAAAAGGAGTGACATCTTCCTTTTACAAGGCTGGCCGATTTTCACCCACAAGAGAACAAGGGGTTCATCATTTCCATACACTATTATCTAAATTTTTAAACGCATAAATTTTACTCCGAAGGCTCAATAGTTTCTTTTGCTTTCTTTAAATTTGAGACATAAAAATTTTAATCTAACGAGATGAAGCCAGATTTATTTGAAGCGCCTGACTATTATAATATAGACGATTTATTAACTGAAGAACACAAGCTTATAAGAGATTCTGCAAGGGATTGGGTAAAACGAGATGTTTCACCAATAATTGAAGAATATGCTCAAAAAGCAGAATTCCCCAAGCAAATTATCAATGGGTTAGCAGAAATTGGTGCTTTTGGGCCATACATTCCAGAAGAATATGGTGGAGCGGGCTTAGATCAAATTTCCTACGGCCTCATTATGCAAGAAATTGAACGTGGCGATTCTGGTGTAAGAAGTACGGCTTCTGTACAGTCCTCTCTGGTGATGTATCCTATATGGAAATACGGAACAGAAGAGCAGCGTAAAAAATACTTGCCAAAATTAGCAACAGGCGAATGGATGGGTTCTTTTGGGCTAACGGAACCTGATCACGGTTCTAATCCAGCAGGCATGGTTACAAACTTTAAAGATATGGGTGACCATTATTTGTTGAATGGCGCTAAACTATGGATCAGTAATTCACCCTTTTGTGATGTAGCTGTGGTTTGGGCCAAAAATGAAGAGGGTCGTATTCACGGACTTGTTGTTGAACGTGGCATGGAAGGTTTTTCTACTCCTGAAACACATAACAAATGGTCATTGAGAGCAAGTGCTACAGGGGAACTTATTTTTCAAGACGTAAAAGTGCCAAAAGAAAATCTATTACCTAATAAATCTGGCTTGGGCGCACCACTCGGTTGCTTGGATTCCGCTCGTTATGGCATTGCGTGGGGAGCTATTGGTGCTGCCATGGACTGTTATGATACGGCCTTAAGATACTCCAAAGAGCGCATTCAGTTTGGAAAACCTATCGCAGGCTTTCAGTTACAGCAAAAGAAGTTAGCCGAAATGATTACTGAAATCACAAAGGCGCAACTATTGGCTTTACGACTAGGACAGCTTAAAAATGAAGACAGAGCAACCTCAGCTCAAATTTCTATGGCGAAACGAAACAATGTTGACATGGCCATTAAAATTGCACGTGAAGCTCGCCAAATGCTAGGAGGTATGGGAATTACTGGAGAATACAGCATTATGAGACACATGATGAACCTTGAAAGTGTGATTACTTATGAAGGTACGCATGACATTCACCTACTCATTACAGGCTTGGATATCACAGGAATAAATGCTTTTAAGTAGCATAGTACAATCAACATCACTAAAAGCTGTCTGAGAATTATCTAGTATTGTCATTCAGAGCGAAGCTAAGAATCTACCCTTAAGGAATTAAAATGTTTTCTTATTGGGATTCCCTGCCTGCGGCAGGCAGGTTCATTTCATTCAGAATGACACTTTTCAGACAGCATTTTTTTTATTTACCTTAGTGCTGTAAATCAATTGTATGTCTTCAAAGTCCCGCTTAAATAATGCTTATAAAAACGCTAAGCGTATTGCCTTCAACGACAATTCAAAATTCATTTTGTTTAGTGATTGCCACCGTGGAGATAATAGTTTTGCCGATGATTTTGCTAATAACCGTAATATTTACTTTCATGCCTTAAAGTATTATTATAACGAAGGCTTTCAGTATTGTGAGTTGGGCGATGGGGATGAGCTATGGGAAAACCTAACCTTTGAATCTATCTTCCATGCACACAAGAATGTGTATATGCTCATGAAACAATTTCATGATGAAGGGCGCTTGCATATGGTTTGGGGTAACCATGATATGGTATATCGAAATCCAGACTATGTTAAAAAGCACCTTTATAGCTTTTTCGATCCAAAAACTGGGGAACAAGAAGATTTGTTTTGCGATATCACTTACAATGAAGCTCTTGTTTTAAAACATACAGAAACTGACCAAGAACTATTTTTAACCCATGGTCATCAAGCCGATTGGTGGAATTTTTTATTTTGGCGTTGGAGTCGCTTTTTAGTCCGTATTCTTTGGAAACCTTTAAATGTTATGGGGATTGCTGACCCTACAAGCCCTGCTAAAAACTACAAAGAGCTTATTAAAATTGAACGACGCACAAAAAAATGGATCATCAGTAAAAACAACTTAATAACCATTGTCGGTCATACACATAGGCCACGTTTCCCTGAACCCGGCGATATTGCCTACTTTAATGACGGTAGCTGTGTACATCCACGAAGTATTACTGGACTCGAAATAGAAGATGGTAAAATTTCTCTAATAAAATGGAATATTGAAACCTCTGAGAATGGGACATTACAAATTGTTAGGACATTATTGGAAGGGCCACAAAAATTACTGAATTATAAAACGGAGTGACCTAAATAGAATATTCTTCAAGATCAATTTTAGCCTTAATAACAAACTTTTGCATTGTCGCTATTTTATCTTTTAAAATCTCATTATTGACATACGAAATACTATCACCTAAAAATACTTCTTTTTTAATGTCCTTTAAGGAAAAATAAACACTCCCACAGTCTGAACTATTTTGAATGTAGGCCTTTTCAAACTTAGAGGCATTCTTAATTCTTTTAATCAATTCTAAACAAGCATGTCTAGATGTTCTTGATATGCTTATGAATTCTATACGATTGTTAAGCTTTATAAAGACCCTGAATTGACCAGACTTGTCCTTGAATATTTTGAATAGTGCCATTGTAATGGTTTGGGCACATATATACGTTTAAAGTGGGAGTTTAGACTACGGAATGGCGGCTACAGAGATATCTAATCAAGACTCCGGTGCAATCTCTACCTCAAGACCTTCTAAAACATGTGTTATTGGAATTTGACAACTTAAGCGGCTACTATCCTTAACATCAAATGCCTCCGACAACATAGCATCTTCATCATCTTGTTTTTCAGGCAGCTCCGTATTGCTCAAAACATAACATTGGCACGAGGCGCACATTGCCATACCGCCGCATATCCCAATAGTCCCTTCTGGAGCCAATTCATAGGACCTGATAACTTCCATTAAATTCATGGCCATATCTGTAGGTGCCTCAACCTGATGCTTAATGCCTTCTCGATCTATGATTGTTATGTTTATGTCTTTGTCCATTATTACTTAATCAATTCTTTTAACGACTGCTTTTGGAGCTTCTTTTCTAGATCCATCAAAACCATCAATCCCACTTACGGTAGTATATTTCATTATATATCGTTTCCCTGGATTAATTATTTTATATGCCGATTGGCACATTAAGGTAGCTTCATGAAAACCGCACAATATCAATTTTAGTTTACCAGGATAGGTGTTGACATCACCAATTGCAAAAATACCAGGGATATTAGTCTGGTAATCGAGTGTGTTATCTACTTTAATTGCATTCTTCTCTATCTCAAGACCCCAATTAGCAATAGGTCCAAGTTTTGGAGATAGGCCAAACAAGGGAATAAAGTGATCACACTCAATTTCAAATTCTTTTTGAATATGTTTTGCTTGTTCTACTACTACTCCAACAACTTTATCGTCACCCAAGATACCAATAACTTCGGCAGGAGTGATTAAGTTAACTTTGCCATTATCCTTTAATTCTTGTACTTTTTCTACAGAATCGAGATGCCCTCTAAATTCATTCCGTCTATGTATTAAAGTAACTTCATCTGCTACGTTGCTTAAGAAGATTGTCCAATCTAATGCTGAATCCCCTCCGCCGGCAATCACCACTTTCTTACCCTTATATTTTTCAGGGTCTTTAATAATGTATTCCACACCCGTATCTTCAAAATATGTGATGTTATGAATTTTAGGCTTTCGAGGCTCAAAGCTTCCCAAACCACCAGCAATAGCAACCACGGGTGCTTGATGCTTTGTGCCTTTGTTTGTGGTTACGATAAAACTGCCGTCATCTTGTTTTTCAATAGTCTCTGCACGTTCCCCCAAGGTAAATCCTGGTTGAAATTGTTTACACTGTTCTAATAATTTATTCGTTAGGTCCCCAGCTAAAATCTCAGGATACGCAGGAATGTCATAGATGGGCTTTTTAGGATATATTTCTGAACATTGGCCTCCTGGCTGAGGTAAAGCGTCTATGAGATGGCATTTTAATTTTAGTAAACCAGCTTCAAACACTGTGAAAAGTCCTGTTGGGCCGGCACCTATGATGAGAATATCTGTTTTAATCATACTTCTTGTTCACATTTAAGTGAAAAAATTCTTTGTCAATACTGGGAAGTTGCGTGAAGGATTGAGTGGCATTTTTTTATTTGTAGGTTGAGATTCTCGAAACCACTAAAACAAAAATAGTATCCTTCGACTAAACTTAGGACAAACTACAAGCCTGACCCTTTTGGACACGCCCAAATACTATTCTACATTTATGACTTGTTCAATTTGTGGCGCATGCTTTTTTATCGTCATTTCCACGCCAGATTTTAAGGTCATTTGATTTACACTACAAGATGTGCAAGCTCCCTCTAACTGTACCCGAACTAGTTTATCATCCTCAATGGACAACAAAGAGATATCACCTCCATCACTCTGAAGAAACGGACGGATTTCATCCAAGGCTTTCTCTACATTTAATTTAATTTCCTCTGAACTCATGTTCTATTTTTTAACAGCAGAACAGCCTGCCATTGTTGTAATTTTTATTGCTTCGGTAGCGGGTAAATCTTTATTTCTCCTTACCACCTGCTGAACCACTTCTTTTGTTATGGCTTCAAAAGCCTCTTCTATTGGTGTTGCAGTTTGTAATGCCGCAGGTCTACCTACATCACCAGCTTCTCTAATGCTTTGTACTATTGGCACTTCACCTAAAAAAGGAACTTCTAAATCCTCAGAAAGATGTTTAGCACCTTCTTTACCAAAAATATAATATTTGTTATATGGCAATTCTTCTGGTGTGAAGTATGCCATGTTTTCAATAATACCTAATACTGGAACATTGATACTGTCTTGCTGAAACATAGCTACTCCTTTTTTAGCATCAGCAAGTGCTACATTTTGTGGTGTACTCACTACAACAGCACCTGTAATTGGTAAAGCTTGCATGATACTTAAATGAATGTCGCCTGTTCCTGGAGGTAAGTCTAATAATAAGAAATCCAATTCACCCCAAGCGGCATCAAAAATCATTTGATTAAGTGCTTTTGAAGCCATTGGTCCTCTCCAAATCACAGCTTGATCTGGTTTGGTAAAAAACCCAATAGACAATACCTTAACTCCATAGTTTTCTATGGGTTTCATTTTAGATTTACCATCAATATTTACAGATAGTGGGCGTTCTGATGCTACATCGAACATCATCGGTATTGAGGGTCCATAAATGTCTGCATCTAATATACCAACATTAAAGCCCATTTTGGCAAGTGTTACTGCTAAATTAGCAGTCACTGTAGACTTACCGACTCCTCCTTTACCTGAGGCAACAGCAATTATATTATTAATCCCTGGGATAGGCTTTCCTTTTATTTCATTCTTTGGAGCAGCCTTGGGAGCATCAACCTTCATGTTCACCTTAATCTTTGCCTTTTCATAAACCTCTCTGTGAATGGTCTGTAAAATATCAACCTCTGTTTTCTTGCGAGCTTGAAGACTTGGGTTTTTAATCGTTATATCAACTATCACCTCATCTGCAAAGGTCACCACATTAGTTACTGATCCACTATCCACCATGTTTTCACCTTCACCCGGAACAGTAATTGATTTTAATGCATTGAGTATGTCTTTTTTGTTCAATTTCATAAGCTATGCCTTTTGAGCACGTGTTTTATTAAGACTAATTCTAAACTACAAATATACTGTGAAATGTTTAGATTTTGAAGCGCAAAGATTGAATTGATTTATCTTAGGATTACTTAGCTAAATAGCCTGTTGATTTGGAAGATGGGGAGGCTTCACAAAAGTTCTTTTGATGGGTCCCAAAACAACTCATTAAAGTTTTGAACTTGGTTTTCTTTAACAAGAATACCTTCACTTTCTAATAGTTGCTGCATTAGGTTTGTACCTTCGAAGTGATGCTTGCCAGACAGCAGCCCATTACGGTTAACCACTCTGTGTGCAGGCACATCTTTTCCAAAAGATCCGTTCATAGCATAGCCCACAATACGAGCACTTTTTGCAGCCCCAAGATATTTGGCAATTGCTCCATAACTGGTTACCCTGCCATAAGGAATTAACCTTGCTACTTCATAAACTTTATCAAAAAAACCAAGAGTTTCTGGTTTCATTTTACATCTCCATTAAAATGTTTATAAACGTGACCAATGCGACGATGCCTGTTATAGAACCAATAATGTAGTTCATGTTTTTTTGTGATGTAAATCCCTTATCCTTGATTTTATCAAAAAAGAAAATATAAAAATAGAGCATCACAAAAGTTCCCATAGATGCACCTGTAACATAGGTAATAATACTCAAGCGTTCAAAGTCCATAATACCAAAAGAGGCCAGAGTTATGGTCATATAAGCTTGGTACGGAATAGGAAAAACGTTTAACACGGATAATAACATGCCATGAAAAAAGCGTCCGTGCTTACTTTTAATTTCCGCTTCGATTTTTGGTTCTTTTTCTTTTGAAGCCAAGAGCAAAAAATATATGGTTATCAGTACAAATAAGACAAAAGCAACACGTTGCAGGATTTCTACAATGTCTGGTCTATTTGATAAATATCTTGCAAAGATGGCAGCAATATACGTTTGAATAAAAACGACCAAACTCACCCCCGAAGAAAACATAATGCCACGACCAGCACCTTCTTTTAGGCTAATTTTTGCAGCTGTCATATTTAATAATCCAGGTGGAATGACGCCAATTAAAGCCACAATTAACCCTAGGAAGAAGATTATAGTGATGCTCAAGTTTAGTTGATTTTAAATCGAATATACGTAATTGGTTTGTTTTCTTCTAAATATTGGCTTTCGTAAAACGTTTGGATCTCGGTGACCTCGGCTGGGCTCCCTTCTAATTTGTAGATATTATGATTAGCATACAATACCTCGTAACCCGTACCATGAAGCAACCCTAGTGTATAACCGTGCATAAATTCACTATCTGTTTTTAAGTGCATAATTCCATCGGGTTTCAGAATCTTTTTGTAGCGCTCCAAGAACTCAAGGTTGGTCATTCGATGTTTGGTCCGTTTGTATTTTATTTGAGGATCAGGGAACGTAATCCAAATCTCATCTACCTCATTTTCCGCAAAAACCTTATCGACCAATTCTATCTGTGTACGCAAAAAGAAGGCATTAGGTATCTCTTCTTCTATTGCCGTTTTGGCTCCTCTCCAAAAACGAGCTCCTTTTATATCAATGCCAATAAAATTTTTATTCGGGTATCGTTTGGCCAATTCAACGGTATATTCCCCTTTACCACAACCCAACTCTAATATAATCGGGTGATTATTTTTAAATACCTCTGAATTCCATTTACCCTTAAGGTGATATTCACTAGTTACCAGTTCGTCTCTTGATGGCTGAATGACGTTAGGAAAGGTTTCGTTTTCCTTAAAGCGTTTAAGTTTATTCTTACTACCCACAATAATTTAATATTTCGGCAAAATTAAGGAAACATTTTAGGATTATCTTTGTTTCCTATGAAGCGAATTTTAGTTGCACCATTACATTGGGGTTTAGGGCACGCCACACGTTGCATTCCAATTATAAACGCTTTGATGCAACATCAGTTTGAAGTTGTTTTAGCTTCAGACGGTGCAGCTTTGTCTTTATTACGGAAAGAGTTTCCAAAATTAGAAGCTTTTGAATTGCCATCATATAATATTAGCTATTCCAAAAAAGGAACTCAGTTTAAGTCTAAACTGATTCGATCGGCTCCTCATATTTTAAAAACCATTAAAAAAGAGAAGAAAGTTATTTCAGATTATCTTGAAAAAAATAGACTTGATGGCATTATTTCGGATAACAGGTTTGGTATAAGGCATTCCTCAATTCCATCGGTTTTTATAACCCATCAATTAAAGGTTTTAAGCGGTAGTACCACTTGGTTAAGCACTAAACTCAATCAAAAAATGATATCAAAATTTGACGAATGTTGGGTGCCTGATCATCCTAACGAACCTTCATTAAGTGGAATACTCGGACACTCTAAGAATGTTGATATTCCTATTAAATATGTTGGGCCATTAAGTCGCTTTCAAAAAAAAGCTTCTAAATCCAAATATAAGCTCATGGTTGTATTGTCGGGCCCAGAACCGCAACGGTCGATGCTCGAAAATATTCTAACCAAACAATTAATGGATTACAAGGATAAAATAGTGTTTATTAAAGGGGTTGTCGATGATAAACAAGACATTAAGACTTTGGAAAACATCACTTTTTACAATTACATGACAAGTGATGAGTTAGAATACACCATGAATGCTAGTGAACTCATCCTGTCAAGGTCTGGTTATACTACAGTAATGGATTTGGATAAACTACAAAAGAAAGCCTTCTTTATACCAACGCCTGGACAATTTGAGCAGGAGTATTTGGCTAAGCGACTATCGGAACAAAAGATAGCCCCGTTTTGTAAACAAGATGAATTTACATTGAAAAAGCTTAAGGAGATCGGAAGTTATACTGGCTTTAAGGCCTCAAATACTGAGATAAATTATAGGAAATTATTCAGCCTTTTCTAAGGTAAAGGAAAACTCACTACCAACCCCAAGTTCACTTTCAACGTAGAGTTTTTCTTCATGAGCTTCTATAATATGCTTAACAATAGACAACCCTAAACCTGAGCCTCCTTCTTTTCGGGATCCGCTTTTGTCAACACGGTAAAAACGCTCAAATAATCTTGGAATATTTTCCTTAGAAATACCTTCTCCATTATCGGTAATCCTGATAATAACTTTATCTTTAATGAGGTTTTCAATACTGACCTCAGTTGTTCCATTACTACGACCGTATTTAATAGAGTTTACTATTAAATTGGTGAGCACTTGTTGAATACGTTCCTTATCAGCATTCACGTAAATAGCGTCTTCATAATCCCTGTCGAAATCGAGAGTTATCTGTTTTTTACCAGCCCTCACTTCATAAAGATCAAAAACACTTTTTATCAGCTCTACAATATTAAATCTTTCTCTATGTAGGCTTAAATCCCCAACCTCTAATTTGGTAATCATATCTAAATCCTTAACGATATAAATCAACCGCTCTACACCTTTACCTGCACGATTTAGATATTTTTTTCGGAGTTTTTTATCCTTAATTGCACCATCTAATAGGGTTAAAATATACCCTTGCACGGTAAATAATGGTGTCTTTAACTCATGAGAAACATTGCCGATAAATTCTTTTCTATATTCCTCTCTAACTTTTAGGGTTTCTATTTCTAATTTTTTATCGCGGGCATACTTGTCTATCTGTCGCGTAAGTGTCCCCATATCTGTAGTTATTGGTTGTTGTCTAAGGTTTGCTGACTCCAATAAGGTTAATTCGTCATAAATAGTCTTAACACGTCGGTAGATAAATCGTTCCACTCTATATTGAATGGTGATGAAAGATAAAAGATAGCAAATCGGTGGAAAAAAAATGACTTGCCATTTTAAATTATGGAAATAGTAAAGAAATAACAAAACCACTATCGTCACAAATACTGTGAGATACAATGAAGTCATTGTGGCAAACTTATAGGCTTTTTTAAAGTTTTTTTGCATTAGTTTACAAACTTGTAACCAACACCTTTCACAGTTTTAAAAGATTTGTTTCCTATTTTTTCTCTGAGCTTTCTAATGTGTACGTCGATAGTTCTACCACCAACTACTACCTCATTACCCCAGACTTTATCTAGAATTTCCTCTCGCTTAAACACTTTACCAGGCTTGGTTGCCAACAAAGATAGCAATTCAAACTCCTTTCGTGGTAAAATGATTTCTTTCCCTTTTAGCGCTATTTTATATTCTTCACGATTAATAACAAGGTCGCCAATTTTTATAATGGCATCTGTCGAAGATTCTTCATCCTTAAGACGTCTCAATAAGGCTTTTACCTTACTGACCAATACTTTTGGCTTTATAGGTTTTGTGATATAATCGTCCGCACCTGCCTCAAACCCTGCAACCTGAGAGTAGTCCTCACCCCTTGCAGTTAAAAATGTGATTATGGCATTGTTTAAATCTGGAATTTCTCGAATTTTTTCACAGGCTTCAATACCATCCATTTCTGGCATCATCACATCTAAAATAATAAGGTGTGGCTTTGCTTTTTTAGCTTTAGCTATAGCTTCTATACCATTTTGAGCTGTGAATACCTGATAACCTTCTGAGGATAAATTATAGCTGACAATTTCTAAAATATCTTGTTCATCATCAACCAATAAAATCTTAATGTCTTTTTTTTTCACGACTTAAAACCGTTTTAATGATGTAAATATAAAACATATCTCTAGTTGAACATCAATTTAAAAAATTGATAACAATTCCCTAACATAAGAATGGTTTTGTAAGATATTTCAACAAGTACTTGTTTTTTTATGTTATGATATTGTAAAATGGTATTTTATACTTCTTCTTTCTTCTATAAAATTGGTTTTCTTGCTATATTTATGACTTAATTATTTTAATTCTTTATTATGAAAAAACTTTACTTTTTACTTTTTACAATTTTATTATCTGCTACTTCTTTCGGGCAGACAACTGTTTTCTCAGAGTCATTTGAAAGTGGAAATAGCGGAGTCCCTTCGATTACTTGTAATGACGGTTCAGGTGACTTTTTTACTAGGACAGATGGTAGTGACATAAGTTCTGCTTATGAAGTTAGTGGGCAAGACGGTAGTTTCTTTTTTGCTGCTCAAGATATTGATGCAACTGAATGCGGAAATGGTACAGACGTACAAACATTACTTTTTGATGATATTGATATTTCAACCTTTTCAAACTTAACATTAGCTTTGCTTCTTGCTGAAGATGCACCTTCTGATGGAAATTTCGACTGGGATGGTGGGGATTTATTTTATGTAGAAGTTGATTATGATAATTCAGGTTCTTTTACTAAAATATTACAATTTGCAACAACAGCAAGTAGTGGTTTTAATGTCTCTATACCTTCTCAAGATACTAATCTAGATGGCATAGGAGATGGTGTTGAGTTAAGTCCAGTATTTGGTGAGTTTACAGTTTCTCTAGGAACAGGGAGTGTAGTGGATATTAGACTAGTGTTTGATGGTCTAGGTGCTGGGGATGAAGATATTTCTGTTGATAACATCAGAGTTGTTGATGGATTCGTTGCATCACCAACAGTAACAGTTACTGCCCCGAGTGACTCAGAAGTCTTTGCCCCGGGCACAACAAATGTTAATCTTGAATTTAATACAGCAAATACTGGTCCAGGCGATAGTGTTACCGTAACTGTAAATGGAGATGTCACTAATAATGCGACGAGTCCTTTTTCAATTCCCACAACAGACGGATCAACCTATAACGTCACTGTAGATTTAGTTAATGGAGGTGTATTAGATTCTGACATGATTAGTTTTAGCGTAGGTTCCTTAATTAGTGTTGTAGATATTTCTGCTTTAAGAGCTGATGTTACAACAAATGGTCTTGGTAGGTTTTATGAAATTACTGGTGGGTCTCTTGTAACTCATACTGATAGTTTTAGAAATAGGCATTGGATTGAAGATTCAAACATAAGTGGCATTTTGATTTATGATGATTCCGATGTCATTAATCCAGCTTACTCTGTTGGTGATTTAGTGTCTGGATTAAGAGGGACTACAGTAGAGAGTAATGGGGTCTTACAATTTATTCCAACCTCAAATGCTGGAACAATTGATTCTTCTGGTAATACAGTTACACCACAAGTTGTAACAATCGCTAATATGAATGCTGCCCCAGACGATTATGAGTCTGAATTTGTACAGTTGCAAAATGTAACTTTCGTTGACGGAGATGGTATGGCTACATTCACTACTGGTCAAAATTATAATGTTACAGATGGTGTTAATACAATTGTAAAACGTACCGATTTTTTTAGTGCAGACTATATTGGAGAATTAATTCCTTCATCTGAATTGGCCACACTAAATGCCGTTGCAGGAGAATTCAATGGAACAGCTCAAATTTATGTGAGGTCATTAGCGGACTTTACCTTGTCAAATGGAGAATTTAACACCTCAAAATTTTCACTTTACCCAAACCCAACCTCAACAGGTCAAGTAAAAATCAATTCTGTGAATTCAGGAGCGATGGATGTTGAAGTTTATGACATCTTAGGAAAGCAAGTGAAGCGAGAAACTATTACTAATACTTTAGATGTGTCTAACTTAAGATCTGGAGTCTATATCTTAAAGATTACTCAAAATGAAGCTACTACTACTAAAAAATTAGTAATTAGATAATTCATTAAGAACATAAATTATAAAAGCGTTATTCTAGTTTAGGATAACGCTTTTTTTATTTTACATACTTTTGCATCATGTCACTAAAAGAACGGATTTTTAATATTTCTGATGCTACCGAATTTAAAGAACTCGCACTTGAAGTCTTTAAATTTCAGTTCGAAAATAATTCCGTTTATCGTTCATTTTGCGATTTGTTATACAAGCATCCTAGTGACATAAAAAAAGTCGAAGACATTCCTTTTTTACCCATTCAGTTTTTTAAAAGCCATAAGATTTTAAGCTCTAAAGCACCTATAGAATCAACATTTACGAGCTCCGGAACTACCGGGGGTGAGACAAGCAAACACTTTGTTACTGACCTTAATCTTTATGAAAAAAGCTTTAATTATGGGTTTCAACATTTCTACGGTGACATTGAAGATTATACCGTCTTAGCACTTTTACCGAGCTATCTTGAACGGCAAGGCTCTTCCTTAATCTATATGGTTGATGATCTGATAAAAAAATCGAAAAAAAAGGAAAGTGGTTTTTACCTCAACAACTTAAGTGCCCTGTATAAAAAACTACTCAAGCTTGAAGCAAAACAAGAAAAAATACTGCTCATAGGAGTGTCATTTGCACTCTTGGATTTAATTGAAAACTATTCTTTTAACCTAAAACATACCATAGTGATGGAAACTGGCGGGATGAAAGGGAGGCGCAAAGAGTTAACTCGAGAAGAATTGCATCTTAAATTACGTGAAGGATTCGGAATAAATAACATTCATAGCGAATACGGAATGACAGAATTGTTGAGTCAAGGCTATTCTAAAGGTGAAGGCATTTTTAAATGCCCTCCATGGATGAAAATATTAACACGCGAAACTGAGGATCCCTTGGCCATACAGATCGGATCTAAAACTGGAGGCATAAATGTGGTTGATTTGGCAAATATAAATTCTTGTTCTTTTATTGCCACACAAGATTTAGGCCGAGTACACCCTAATGGGACTTTTGAGGTTATTGGGCGTTTTGACCATTCCGACATTCGCGGTTGTAATCTTATGGCGCTGTAAGTTTCTGGCTTACTTAAAGACAAACGTATCAAAGCATTATTATATGAAATACCTATTCCTATTCGTTGTCGCCATTTTTAGTTCTAACACCTATGCACAAAGCATTGATTACAATCTAAAAAGAGGCTATGTTGCTGAAGGGTATGACGTGGTGGCTTATTTTAATGATAAAGCTGTCGAAGGCCACAAAGACTACTCGACAACGCATGATGGTGTGAATTATAAATTCAGCTCACAAGCTAATTTAGATACCTTTTTAAAGTCGCCTGAAGCATTTATCCCGCAATACGGAGGCTATTGCGCCTATGCTGTTGCAGAAAAATCTAAAAAAGTCGGCATTGATCCTGAAACCTTTGAAATTAGAGATGGAAAATTGTATTTGTTTTATAATTCGTGGGGTACAAACACCCTAGAATTATGGAAAAAAGAAGATGTGAAAGGTTTGCAGAAAAAAGCCGACAAAAATTGGGAAGCTATAAAGCATTAATATTGCTATGAAGAAGGAATATTAATTATAGTTTTAAGTTGATTGGTTGGTTAGAGTGCCTGGAAGTCTTTTCCAGGCACTTTTTTTATACCGCTTTTATGATATAGGTGTTTTTCTTACCTTTATTTAGGATGATGTAACGGTCATTTATAAGATCCTCAACAGTTAACATATAATCTTCCTTGACCTTTTCCTTATTAACAGATACAGAATTCTCTTTTAAGGCTCTGCGAGCTTCACCATTTGAATTTAAAAAGTTGGTCTTAGCCGCTAAAGCAGCAATCATATCAAGACCAGAAACTATATCTGCCATTGGCAATTCCGCTTGTGGCACTCCTTCAAAAACATCTAAAAACGTTTTCTCATTTAAGGTTTTAATGTCTTGCTTAAACGACCTACTGAACAGAATCGTTGAGGCACGCTCTGCATTTTCAAAATCCTCTTGAGAATGTACCATCGCCGTAATTTCTTCTGCCAATCGGCGTTGAAGTACTCTTAAATGTGGTGCCTCCTCATGCTCAGAGATTACAGCATCAATTTCTGATTCGGATAAAAATGTAAAGATTTTTATGTATTTCTCAGCATCTTCATCGCTACTGTTTAACCAGTATTGATAAAACTTGTAAGGCGAGGTTCTCTCTGGGTCTAACCATACATTTCCCCCTTCAGATTTACCAAATTTAGAGCCGTCACTTTTAGTAATCAAAGGACAGGTAATGGCAAACCCTTTTCCGTTTCCGATACGACGGATTAATTCCGTCCCAGTTGTTATATTTCCCCATTGATCGCTGCCACCCATTTGAATTGTACACTCATTCGATTTGTATAAGTGAAGAAAATCATAACCCTGTACAAGTTGGTAGGTAAACTCTGTAAAACTCATACCATCAGTAGATTCTGAAGATATTCTGTTTTTTACAGAATCTTTTGCCATCATATAATTGACCGTAATATGCTTACCGACATCTCTTATGAAATCCAAAAAGCTGAAGGATTTCATCCAGTCATAATTGTTTACCAGAACCGCTGCATTATCAGCATCGCTTTCAAAATCCAAAAAATGGGACAGTTGTTTTTTTATAGACTCTTGGTTATGCCTTAAGGTTTTTTCATCCAATAAATTCCGTTCATTGGATTTGCCCGAAGGATCACCAATCATTCCTGTAGCGCCACCAACCAAGGCAAAAGGTTTGTGCCCACAACGTTGATAATGCGCCAATAGCATAATTGGCACTAAATTACCAATATGTAAAGAATCTGCAGTTGGGTCAAAACCTATATAGGCACTTCGCATTGCTGCATTGAGATGTTCTTCAACTCCTGGCATACTATCGTGCAACATGCCTCTCCACTTTAACTCTTCAACAAAGTTCTTTTTCATTGGTATTGATCTATAATTGATTCAGCAAAGATATGTTTCCCCCTTTAAAGACAAAAGACAATTACAAAAAAGACTAACTTTACTTCACAAGAATAGTTTACAGCTATTTTTTGTTTTGAAAATTCAATTCAATGATATTAGTTACTGGTGGTACAGGTTTAGTAGGGTCGCATTTGTTGTTTCGTTTAGTTAGCGAAAATAAAACAGTAAGAGCCATCTATAGACGTGAACATAAGCTTGAAAAGGTAAGGCATGTCTTTTCCTATTTCTCCGATAAGGCCGAAGAATTATATCAAAAAATTGAATGGGTCGAAGCTGACTTAACTGATATTCCTAAACTTGAAGATGCTTTTAGAGACATCACCCATGTGTATCATTGTGCAGCTTTCGTCTCTTTTGAGCCCGATAAATACAGAACATTACGAAGAATAAATATCGGAGGAACTGCCAATATCGTTAATCTTTGTGTCCATCATAAAGTGGAAAAATTAGTGTATGTCAGTTCTGTTGCTGCAATAGGGCACACAGCTAACCCTGAAGATCTCATAAAAGAAACTACACCTTGGAACCCCGAAGAAGATAATAGTGTCTATGCCATTACAAAATACGGTGCAGAGCTCGAAGTTTGGCGAGGCTCTCAAGAAGGTTTATCCGTTATTATAGTTAATCCCGGAGTAGTTATCGGAGGAGGCTATTGGCGTGGTGGTAGTAGCGGAAGTTTGTTTACGCGTGTATTTCGTGGTAATAAATACTATACTTCAGGCTCAACTGGTTACGTTGATGTGTTTGATGTAGCAAACCCTATGATTCAATTGATGGAAAGTCCAATTGAGAACGAACGATTTATCTTGGTTTCAGAAAATTTATCATTTAGAGCTTTTAATGATAGTATTGCCGAACATTTAAACGTCCCAAAAACTACAAAAAGAGTAAAGCCATGGCAGCTTAGTATTGGTTGGAGATTGGATTGGCTCAATCATAAGCTATTTGGAAAACGAAGAAAACTGACCAAACAATTGGCTAAAACCCTAAATACCACAACAAAATACGATAACCACAAGGTGAAAGCTGCTCTTAACTATGAGTTTAAACCAGTCGAAGATGCGATTAGGGATACCTGTCAGCTATTTCTTGAAGACCTAAACGACGGTTAACTTTCTATCTCTTTTAATTTATCGAGTTTCCTTATTATTGAATCCTTATTTATTGTTGGGTTGGGTGTTTTCTTTTTTAATAAAGAGTCCCTCCGTTTTTTAGCAGCTTCTTTTTCTTTTTCCTCAAGATTTTGTAGGCTATCTCGTTGTTTTATAAGTTGGGATTTTACGTCTTCAATAATGGATTGGTAGGTTTCAATATCATGGGCATAGTAGTCGTTACTTTGCGCAAATTGTACGCTATCGATATTGAATTTATTAAGAATATACTCTTCTGGAACGATACCTTTATTTTCCATCAACTTTCTATTGACTCCTTTGGCTGAATTAACAATAAATAGTTCTTGGAGAATCGAGACCATTTTTTCCCTTGGGATAAGGTTATCTGGTTTCGGTGGCTTAATAGATTCGCCACATGCAAACAAACACAATAGCATTAAGCAAAAAATATATCCTCTATTCATGTCTTTCTATCTATCAAATGTTAGTCTTCGCCCAGCTTTTTCATCCATTATTTTAAAATTATGATGTGCTAATTGACCGTTTACGAAAGTATGGGTTATCCTGCTTTTAAATGTTCTGCCTTCAAAGGGAGACCAACCGCATTTGTATAAAATATTAGACGTATTCACTGTCCATGGGCTTTGTAAGTTTGCAATAATTAAATCCGCATAATAGCCCTTACGAATATACCCTCGCTTTTCAACATCAAATAATATAGCAGGGTTGTGACACATTTTTTCGACAATTTTTTCCAAGCTGATTTTCCCTTGATGATACATTTCGAGCATCGCTACCACAGCATGTTGTGCTAAGGGTCCACCCGATGGCGCTTTAGTATAAACGTTATTTTTTTCTTCTAAAGTATGTGGAGCGTGATCTGTAGCGATGACATCTATTCGGCCATCTAATAATGCTTTTAATAATTGATCTCTGTCTTTTGCGGTTTTTACCGCCGGATTCCATTTAATATGAGTGCCTTTAGTTGCGTAGTCTTCATCAGAAAACCACAGATGATGAATGCAAACCTCGGCCGTGATTTTTTTATCCTTTAATGGAATCTTATTAGTAAAAAGTTCTGTTTCCTTCCCTGTCGATAAGTGAAACACATGTAACCGTGCTCCTGTCTTCTTGGCCAATTCAATAGCTTTCGAAGATGACAAATAACAGGCTTCTTCACTACGAATTACTGGATGCAGTTCAATTGGAATGTCATCTCCGTATTCCGCTTTGTATTTTTCTAAATTCTTTCTAATAGTATCCTCATCTTCACAATGTACAGAAATGACCATATCCGTACTTTTAAAAATGGTTTCCAAAACGTCGGGGTCATCCACAAGCATATTACCAGTTGACGATCCCAAGAATAATTTTAAACCTGCAACTGCTTTTTTGTCCACCTTTAAAATTTCATCCAAATTATCGTTGGTTCCACCAAACATAAAAGAGTAATTGGCGTAAGACGTGTTCGCCGCGATTTCAAACTTTTCCTCTAATTTTTCGACAGTCGTTGTTTGTGGATTGGTATTTGGCATTTCAATAAAAGAGGTGATTCCACCTGCAATAGCGGCCTTAGATTCCGTTTCTATAGTTGCCTTGTGAGTTAGGCCTGGCTCTCTAAAATGCACTTGGTCATCAATAGCACCAGGTAAGATATAATTACCTTCGACATCGATAACTTTTACATCAGCAGATTTTACACTTATAGAACTATCGATATCTTTAATGATGTCATCCTCAATGAGGATATCTCCTTCAAAAATAGATCCCTCATTAACAATTTTAGCGTTCTTTAATAATATTTGGGTCTTCATTTAACTTAATACTTTTTGAATAAACTGTTTAATTTAAGGCTGATAACTCCAAAAATAGCTTCAGAGATAATACCTCCGCTCATTTTGGATTTTCCTCTGGTACGATCCGTAAAAACAACAGGAACCTCAACAATTTTAAAATTGCGTTTATAGGCATTGAATTTCATTTCTATTTGAAAAGCATAACCTAAAAATTTTATGGACTTAATATCTATAGCCTCCAATACCTTTCGCTTATAACACACAAACCCAGCAGTGGTGTCGTGTATTTTCATTCTGGTAATTAACCGTACATATTTTGAAGCTCCGTAAGACAATATGATCCTAGACATTGGCCAATTGACCACATTGACCCCCTTTACATAGCGAGAACCAATAGCCATATCGGCACCATTTTCTTTACAAGCTTTATATAACTTAATTAAATCCTTTGGATTATGCGAAAAATCCGCATCCATTTCAAAAATATAGTCATAGTCTTTCTCTAGGCACCATTCAAAACCAGCGATATAAGCACGTCCTAGGCCACTTTTTTTTATCCTTGAAAGAAGAAATAGTTGATCTTTATATTCCTGCTGAAGCTCTCTTACTGTATCCCCCGTACCATCGGGAGAATTATCATCAACGATTAAAATATGAAACTTTTGTGGTTGTCCAAACACCGCTCTTATAATAAGCTCTATGTTTTCAATTTCATTATACGTAGGTATAATTACAATGGCATCCGACATATATTTCATTTTAAGCAAAAGTAAAGTTTTTAATGGATATTTGAATTTAAAAGTCCATCTTCATCATTATAAAATGAGGCATTTTTAGTTAAATATTTCTTTATAAATTTACCCAATGCGAGAATTTATAACTTACGAATGGTTTACACTATGTTTTGTAGTGAGTATTATCATAATCACTCTGACTAAATATATTTACGCTACTCGTTTTAATGACTTTTTATTTGTTGTTGGCAATTCTAAATATTTAAAGATATACTCCAAGGATTTAAAGTTTATTGATCTATTTGATGGGCTTCTCTTTATTAATCTTGTTTTTGGACTCGCTATTTTTAGTCATATAGCAAGTAATGTTCTATTTCAGCCTGTTGAATTTATATTGGGAGATTTTTTAAAATTGTGCTTAGCAATTAGTGTTATTCTTTTGGTCAAAACCCTTTTAGAGCGATTGATAGGAAGCATTTTTGATATAGACGCCATAATGGATACTTATCTTTTTCAGAAAACGACCTATAAGAATTTTACTGGTGTACTTCTTCTTATTTTTAATCTCGTTCTACTTTACGGGATTACCCCTTCAAACTTTATCATTTATGCATTGATTGGTGTCATTATTATCATAAATGGTATTGGTTTTATGACTTCATTTAAAAACCATCAAAACTTACTTTATCGGAACTTTTTCTATTTTTTATTGTATCTTTGCGCTCTCGAAATTGGACCTTATGTCATTTTGTATAAGGTCATTACAGAGTATAACTCTTAAAACCTGCTTTTGTGTATGAAAGTAAAAACGATCTTAGTATCGCAGCCAGAGCCTAAAATAGAGAATTCGCCTTATTTTGATTTGCAAGAAAAACAAAAGGTGAAAGTCGATTTTAGACCTTTCATTCATGTTGAAGGCGTTCCTGCCAAAGACATTAGACATCAAAAAATAGATCTTACAAAATTCACTGCAATTATTTTAACAAGTAGAAATTCTGTAGATCACTTTTTTAGAGTTGCTGATGAAATGCGATTTAAAGTGCCAGATTCGATGAAGTATTTTTGTCAGTCTGAAGCTGTTGCCTATTACCTTCAAAAATATGTTGTTTACAGAAAACGTAAAATTTATGTAGGTAAGCGTAATTTTGAAGATCTGACTCCTTTGATTAAAAAGTATAAGGATGAGACCTTTTTATTACCGACTACAGATAAAGTAAAACCAATTATCCCTCAGACTTTAGATGGTCTTAATGTTAATTGGACACAAGCTACATTTTACAAAACTGTTATCAGTGACTTGTCAGATTTGGCTAATGTGTATTACGATATTTTAGTCTTCTTTAGTCCTTCGGGCATTGAATCTTTATTCCATAATTTTCCGGATTTTGAGCAAAAGGATACAAGAATTGCTGTCTTTGGAAACACAACAGTAAAAGCTGTTGAGTCTAAAGGACTGCGTGTAGATATCTCTGCACCAACACCAGAAACACCGTCCATGACGATGGCGTTAAAGAAATATATTGACAAAGTGAATAAGGGCAAATAAACCTTAACTTAAAACATAAAAAAAGCGATTCAAAAATTGAATCGCTTTTTTTATGTCATTATTTCTACTTTTAAAAGGCATAACGCTGAGGACCTCCTCTACGAATCTCTTCATTAGCATATTTTTCAAACTGCTTAAAGTTCTCTCTAAATGCATTGGTTAACTTAAAGGCCATTTTATAGTATGCCTCGTCGTCATTCCAAGTGGCTCTTGGACTCAACACTTCTGTTGGCACTCCAGGACATGTTCTTGGTTGTGCTACCCCAAAAACCGAATGGATGTGGTAATCATCGTAATTATACAATCCTAAATCACCATTTAAAACAGCATTTATCATCGCTCTTGTGTACTTTAGTTTTATACGCGATCCAACTCCATAAGGGCCACCAGTCCAGCCGGTGTTCACCAACCATACATTTACACCAGCATCTTTCATTTTCTTACTTAGCATTTCAGCGTATTTAGTAGGGTGTAACGGCATAAATGGTGCTCCAAAACATGCAGAGAATGATGGTACAGGCTCTTCAATACCCGCTTCTGTCCCAGCAACTTTAGCTGTGTAGCCAGAAATAAAATGGTATGCTGCCTGACTAGGAGTCAATTTGGAAATCGGAGGCAGAACACCAAAAGCATCTGCTGTTAAAAAGAATATGTTCTTTGGGTTTTCACCTCTTGATGGCTTTTGAATATTATCTATATGGTAAATCGGGTAACTTACCCTTGTATTTTGAGTAATTGATGTGTCCCCAAAATCTACGTGACCTTCCTTATCCATAATCACGTTTTCAAGAATAGCTCCTTTCTTTATCGCGTCAAAGATTTCTGGTTCATTCTCTCGGGAAAGATTAATCACTTTGGCATAGCAACCTCCTTCAAAATTAAATACGGTGTTTTCATTAGTCCAGCCATGCTCATCATCACCGATTAAACTACGCTTTGCATCTGTGGACAAAGTCGTTTTACCTGTTCCGGATAAACCGAAAAATATTGCCGTGTCACCATCCTTACCAACATTGGCACTACAATGCATTGGTAATGTGTTTTTAAATACTGGCAGAATAAAATTTAAGGCAGAAAAAATTCCTTTTTTAATTTCACCTGTATAACCAGTACCACCAATCAACGCAATCTTTCTCGTAAAGTCTAAAATTGCAAAATTATGCTGACGCGTACCATCCACTTCAGGATCTGCCATAAAGCCAGGAGCATTAACTACTGTCCATTCTGGTTTAAATCCTTCAAGCTCATCTTCAGCAGGGCGTAAAAACATGTTATGGGCAAACATATTGCTCCATGGATATTCATTAATCACCCTTATATTTAATCGGTAGTCATCATCCGCACAGGCATAACTGTCTCTGACATAGATTTCTTTACCAGAAAGATAATCTGTAACCTTATCATATAGTTTTTGAAATTTATCCGAATCAAAAGGAATATTAATGTTACCCCACCACACTTTATCCTCGGTAATGGCGTCCTTAACGATAAAACGATCCTTAGGGGATCGTCCAGTAAATTCTCCAGTATTTATAGCAAGTGCTCCCGAAGAAGCTTCTTTACCTTGCCCTTTTTTTAGAGTCTCTTCATGCAGTTCGTCAGAAGATAATTGGTAATTAATTTTAGCTTTTTTAATGCCATAGGCATCTAACGAAATCGATTTCGTAGCTTGTGTATGGTCTACCATAATTTTTGAGTTGTTTTAGACTGCAAAATTAAAACTTTATTTTAAACTGAAGGGTACAATTTTTATTAATACTTCTTCAATTTAAATGCAGAAATAAGGACCAGTAACCACGCAGATAATAATAAAAGCCCACCTATTGGTGTCACAAAGCCAATCATGCCAAAATCAAATGACGTCAATGCATTTGTGGCTAACCCATAAATAGAGCCCGAAAAAAACACCACTCCTATTAAGGTGAGGTAAACCACTCTAGAAAGCTGCTTTTTACTTAAAAAGTTTGTAACAGAAATACACAATAAAAATAAAGCATGGTACATCTGATAGCGCACACCTGTTTCAAAAGTCTGAAGAGATTCCACCCCAATTAACGGTTTTAAACCATGGGCAGCAAAAGCTCCTATTGCTATACCAGTGAGCCCCAAAAGTGTAGCTACTATTGATCCGAATTTGTTCATAGTAATGTGCGTATTTGGTTTTTAATGCCTATAGTATTTAGTACATTCGTGCTAACAAAATTAGTGATATACAACCATTATGCGAAAGATTTTAATCATTGGTGCCGGAAAATCCTCATCTTATCTAATAAAGTATCTTTTAGAAAAATCAGATACAGAGAATCTACATATTACCGTCGGGGATCTTAATGTTGAAAATGCTAGCTCACTAACAAAACAACACCCTAACTCTAATGTTATTCCGCTCGATATTTTTGATGCTGAAGCAAGGACCACTGCTGTTAAAACTGCTGATATCGTTGTTTCCATGCTCCCAGCGCGGTTTCATATTGAGGTAGCCAAGGACTGTATTGCACACAATAAGAATATGGTTACTGCCTCTTATGTCAGTACCGAAATGCAAGAGTTAAATGAACAAGTGACCTCTAAAAGTCTTGTTTTTATGAATGAAATTGGTGTGGATCCTGGGATTGACCACATGAGCGCCATGAAGGTCATCGACAGTATAAGAGACAAAGGTGGAAAAATGATTTTGTTCGAATCTTTTACTGGCGGACTTGTCGCTCCAGAGAGCGACAACAACCTTTGGAATTATAAATTTACCTGGAATCCCAGAAATGTGGTCGTTGCGGGTCAAGGGGGAGCTGCTAAGTTTTTACAGGAAGGTCAATATAAATACATTCCATATAATCGGTTATTTAGACGGACCGAATTCTTAGATGTGGAAGGTTATGGTCGTTTTGAAGCCTATGCCAATCGAGATTCCTTAAAATATCAAAGTGTTTATGGTTTTGAAGATATTAAAACTTTATATCGAGGCACTATGAGACGTGTCGGGTTCAGTAGGGCATGGAATGTGTTTGTACAATTGGGTATGACGGACGACAGTTATATTATTGAGGATAGTGAAAATATGAGCTATCGCGATTTTGTGAATTCTTTTTTGGCTTACAGTCCAACGGATTCTGTTGAACTTAAATTTAGACATGCCTTAAAAATAGATCAGGATGATATCATTTGGGATAAATTTATGGAACTAGATCTTTTTAACCCTAACAAACCTGTGGAGCTTAAACGAGCAACACCAGCTCAAATATTGCAAAAAATATTGATGGATAGCTGGACGCTAAATCCTGATGACAAGGACATGATTGTGATGTACCACAAATTTGGTTACGAGCTCAATGGCAAAAAACATCAAATAGACTCTACTATGGTTGCTTTGGGTGAAGACCAAACCTATACTGCCATGTCTAAAACTGTGGGCTTGCCGGTAGCCATTGCCACATTAGCTATTTTGAATGGAAAGATTACAACTCCAGGGGTTCAAATTCCGATTACAAAAGAGGTTTATGACCCAATTCTGAAAGAATTAGCGGTGAATGGTATTGTCTTTAACGAAAAAGAAACGACCTACTTAGGTTATAATCCTTTGCATTTATAAACTTATAGATTGAAATGCTTTTACTACTTTTAACTTTCAGATTTAAAAATTAGTATTCATGAAGGTTAACGATAAAGGTATTTATATTGATGGTATTGATAAAAAGATACTTAGAGCATTAATGGCAGATGCTCGTACTCCCATTTTAGAAATCGCTAGAAATGTCGGCATCTCAGGCGCAGCAATTCACCAACGCTTAAAGAAACTTGAAAAGTCTGGATTACTTGCTGGGTCTAAATTCATATTAAATCCTAAAGTCTTAGGGTATACTACTATGGCATTTGTAGGTATTTATCTAGATAAAGCGGTCAGTAACCCAGAAGCCGTTAAGCAGTTGCAAAAAATCCCAGAAGTCATAGAATGCCATTATACTACGGGACATTGGAGCATCTTTATCAAAATCCTTTCAAAAGACAATGAACATTTAATGCATGTACTTAATTCTGAAATTCAGAGTATTAAAGGTGTGTCCCGGACTGAGACATTTATTTCCTTACAGCAGCAAATAGACCGTCAGATTAAGGTTTAAGGATTAGTGTCGGCGTTTAATTATAATATTTAGTAGCATTCCGAACACCACCAATAGCATCCCAACTATAGGCCATAAACCATACATTTCATTAAATAAGAAAAAACCAAATAGTAAGGCAT
Organism: Winogradskyella sp. A3E31; assembly: GCF_046720935.1. NCBI lineage: Bacteria > Pseudomonadati > Bacteroidota > Flavobacteriia > Flavobacteriales > Flavobacteriaceae > Winogradskyella > Winogradskyella sp. A3E31. The sequence continues at coordinate 78,130 of NZ_JBHNWH010000004.1, read as the reverse complement.
AGACTAACTCCATATATTTAATCGGAGCGACTGTACTCGCTTCAGCAAGTTGAAAAGATTTGGTTAAAAACACTTGTCCTACCAAACCTAAGGTACCTATTAAGCTTATCCATAACCATTCTTCGCCTACTGGCATTCGCCATTTACTGACAAAAAGCAGACTTCCTACTATAGAAAATACCATAAAATAATTAATGATAGTTAAATAGTGTTCTTTAGATCCCAAATATCGAATAATAACAAAAACCCCTCCTACAAATAAAGAAGACAACATAATGAATATAAAGCTTGCTGTATCTATTCTAAAGTCAACTCCTTTCATTATAAAAGCGCCACCCAAAGCAATAATTAAACTAATCCACTGCCAAAATTTTACCTTTTCTTTGAGAAAAAAGAAAGCCAATACCACACTAAAAATAGGTGCTGTATAGCGCAACGCGACAGCCGAGCCTAATGGAATATCTTGAACAACTTTAAAAAACAAAGCCAATGAGACAAAGCTTAAAAATCCTCTGGCGCTTAACCAAAACACATTCTTGCCAATTATCGGTATTTTTTTAACCACCATGTACGGAAAGATGAACACAAATGTTCCGAACGCCCTAAAAAATACAACTTGAATTGGATGAAAATCCTGTAAGTATTTTGCCATCAAATTCATCCACGCAAAAGCGAATGTAGCAATGAGCATATAAATTATACCTTTCGTCAAAGAGCTCCTAAATTCATGTTATAAAATTACAATAAAAAAGCCCTGATTTCTCAGAGCTTCTTCTATTTACTTTTTTAGACTTAATCTCTTCCAAAAATTTGAAGTGCCCAATATAAAAGTGATGCGAGTGCACCAATAGCTGCCACTAAATAGGTTCGTGCTGCCCACTTCAATGCATCTTCTGCTCCGTCATATTCTTGCTGCGACACCATATTTTTATTTTTTAACCAAGCCAAGGCTCTGTTACTAGCATCATACTCTACGGGTAATGTGATAAAGCTGAAAAGCGTCGCAAAGCCCATAAAAGCCAATCCTGCAACTGCTACATAAAAGCCTAACCCTGTCCCTGTGGTTGCTCCTGTCGCTGCCATTAAGACAATCCCACCAATCACTAACCACTGTGACATACCAGACGTCACACTTACCACTGGCACCAATGCAGATCTCATTTTTAAGGCAGAATACGCCTGAGCGTGTTGAACAGCATGACCACATTCGTGTGCCGCCACTGCAGCCGCAGCCGCATTACGCTGTTGATAAACGGATTCACTTAGATTCACCGTTTTATTCTTTGGGTTGTAATGGTCCGTTAATTGACCAGGCGTAGAAATGACCTCAACATCGTAAATCCCATTATCGGCCAACATCTTTTCAGCAATCTCCTTTCCACTCAAACCGTTACGCAGTTGTTGTTTAGAGTATTTGGCAAACTTTTGTTTCAACTTATTACTTACCAACCAACTTACTAAGGCAATGAGTCCTATTAATATAAAATACATAACTTTAAATTTTAAATAAATATACTAATTGCATAGCAAAAAATAAGCCAAATAAGGGTTAAGAAATTTTGTCAGTTTTTGTTGGTTTATGATAGTGGAGATATAGATACACCATGCTTTTAGCGTGGCGCTCAAACTGACACTACGCTTACCCTACAATATTTACAATCTTACCTGGCACCACAATCACCTTTTTAGGACTTCGTCCTTGTAATTGCTCCTGAGTTTTTTCATTAGCCATGACCGCAGCTTCAATCTCGTCTTTATTTAAATCTAAGGACAGCTCCATAGTAAAGCGCATTTTACCATTAAAGGAAATAGGATATTCCTTACTGCTTTCTACAACATACTTTTCCTCAAACTTAGGGAAAGGTGCTGTCGAAATCGATTCTGTATTCCCAAATTGAGCCCATAGTTCTTCTGCAATATGGGGAGCATAAGGTGAAATCAAAATCAACAACGGTTCTAAAATATCCTTGCTTGTACATTTTTGGGCCGTTAACTCATTAACGGCAATCATAAATGTGGATACAGAAGTGTTAAAGGAAAAGTTCTCAATATCATCCTCAACTTTTTTTATGGTTTTATGAAGTGTTTTTAAAGACTCAGCCCCATCCGACTTCCCCAGAGGGGAAGCGTCCACGTAAAACGTACCATTCTCTCCTTGATGGTATAATTTCCATAGTTTTTTAAGGAAACTATGAACCCCTGTAATACCAGCTGTATTCCAAGGTTTGTATTGCTCTAATGGCCCTAAAAACATTTCGTATAGTCTTAAACTGTCTGCTCCGTATTGCTCACAAATGGCGTCTGGATTGACGACATTGTATTTGGATTTTGACATTTTTTCAACGTCACGACCAACTTTATAAACGCCATCCTTAAGAACAAATTCTGCTTCTTTAAACTCTGGTCGCCAATTTTTAAATGCTTCAACATCTAATTCATCTGACGAATTTACGAAAGAAACATCTACATGTATAGGTGTAAAATGACTCCATTTAGTTATTGACCCAATTGTACCTTGTGTTCTAATTAGATCTTGCAATTTACTCGGTAATAAATTAAAAATTTTGGTTTCATTCTTAATTGACTCATCGATTAAATTCTTAGATAACATAATAGAATACCTTTTATGGCTTTTGTCTAATAGACCATATTCCCATCTATAAACAAAAGCACTCGTCCCCAAAATCATCCCTTGATTAATCAACTTTTTAGCAAACTCATCAACAGGCACTAAGCCTAAATCGAACATAAATTTTTGCCAAAAACGGGCGTATAATAAATGCCCTGTAGCGTGTTCGCTTCCTCCAATATATAAGTCCACTTGCTGCCAATAGTTAATCGCCTCTTGTGAGAAGATTTCATCTTCATTATGCGGGTCCATATACCTGTTAAAATACTGGCTACTTCCTGCCCAACCTGGCATGGTGTTCAGTTCTAAAGGAAAAACTGTTTTATGGTCAATCTTATCATTATCTACTACAGAGTTAGTGGTGGTGTCCCACGCCCAAACCTCAGCATTGCCTAATGGTGGATCTCCGTCTTCTGTCGGTAGATATTTTTCAACTTCAGGTAAGGTGATTGGCAAATGCGTTTTATCAATCATTTGCGGCATCCCATTGACATAATACACTGGGAACGGTTCACCCCAATAACGCTGACGACTAAACACAGCATCTCGCAAACGGTAGTTGATTTTTCCTTTGCCTTGACCTAGCTTTTCTAGTTCGTAAATAGCCGTTTTAACCGCCTTCTTATATTTTAATCCGTTTAAGAAGTCACTATTAGCAATGACTGTGTTTTCCTTATCTGCAAAAGCTTCTTCAGAAATGTCAACACCTTCAAATATATTTGGAATTGGAATATTAAAATGTTTGGCAAAATCATAATCACGCTGATCACCACAGGGTACAGACATCACTGCTCCAGTTCCATAACCTGCTAAGACGTAATCGCCTATCCAAATCGGAATGGGCTCTTTAGTAAATGGATGTTCTGCATAAGCACCAGTAAAAACTCCTGAAATGGTTTTGACATCAGCCATACGGTCACGTTCACTTCGCTTAGCCGTTGCTTCAACATAGGCGTCAACCTCTGCTTTTTGGTCTTCAGTTGTAATTTTAGACACCAAATCGTGCTCTGGTGCTAAAGTCATAAAGCTGACACCGAAAATCGTGTCAGGACGGGTGGTGAAGACTTCTATTTTGTGAGACTCTTCGACTGCGCTCAGAGTGACATTCGGTAAGACATTAAACGTTACACTAGCACCAACGGATTTTCCAATCCAATTGCGTTGACTTTCTTTTAATGAATCTGTCCAGTCAATAGTTTCCAATCCTTGAAGTAGGCGTTCCGCATAAGCCGAAATACGCATACTCCATTGGGTCATTTTTTTACGAACTACCGGATGTCCACCTCTTTCGGAAACACCATTGACGATTTCGTCATTTGCTAAAACCGTCCCTAGTGCCGGGCACCAGTTTACTTCTGACTCCGCTAAATAAGTCAATCTATATTTCAGTAGTAATTTCTGTTGCTGTTCAGAGGAATACGATTTCCAATCTTCAGCTGAAAAGCTTGGAGTGTCTTCGTCGCAAGCTGCGTTAATGTTTGAATTGCCTTCTGTTTCAAACACAGCGATTAATTCAGAAATCGGTCTCGCCTTATCCGAATCATTACAATAATAGGATTCGAACAACTGAATAAAAATCCACTGTGTCCACTTATAGTATTGCGGATCTGAAGTCCGTACTTCTCTTGACCAGTCGAATGAAAAGCCGATTTGATCTAATTGACGACGATAGGTTTTTATGTTTTCCTCGGTAGTAATACGAGGATGTTGCCCTGTCTGAATGGCATATTGTTCTGCCGGCAATCCAAAACTATCATACCCTTGAGGATGCAAAACATTGAACCCTTTGTGGCGTTTGTAACGCGCATAGATATCACTGGCAATATAACCTAAAGGATGACCAACGTGCAGTCCAGCACCACTCGGATAAGGAAACATATCAAGCACATAATATTTAGGCTTTTCAGAATTATTTACCGCCTTAAAGGTTTGGTGCTTGGCCCAATAGTCTTGCCACTTTTTTTCTATACTGTTGAAATCGTATGTCATCGCTGTCTTGTCGTACAAATAAGCTGCAAATTTAGTGGTATTACAACACATTTAAAAACTATACGTTGTAATTGTGTTCATTAAAGGAAAACCGATATTAGAAGATTAATTTTAATCGATGTACTTTCTGATAAAATTTGTCAATTCGAGTGAATTTCACGATTGAAAATGAGTGAAATTTGTATCGAGAATCAGAATTTTAACTTAAGAAAGTTCTCGATACGATTTTGATCCCGAAAGCTTTCGGAGTCAAAATCACTCGAACTGACGATTAATTACTATTCTATGCTCAAAATGCTCAACGAGTTAATGAGATTTTCTGTATAACGGGAAAGACATTTTTAATGACATCAAAAGACTTATATCTTTTGAAGTTTTGTTCGTATTCTTTTATATTTTTACAGCATTAATTACCATTTATGGCCTCATCATTTGATCAGTATCAAAAACGAAAATTAGTTTCCTCATACATTTCGGTGGTTATTAGTATTGCGCTCGTTTTATTTTTATTGGGATGCTTGGGTTTATTGGTTATTAATTCTAAAAAAGTGGCCGATCATTTTAAGGAGCAGGTGGTCATGACCATTTATTTAAATGACACCGCCAAGGAGGTTGAAGTCAATCAACTTCAAAAAAGTTTAGCTATGGCTGACTACTCCAAGGAAGCCGTTTATGTTTCAAAAGAAGAGGCAGCAGAATTTATGCAGGGGGAAACTGGCGAGGATTTTATGGATTTTGTGGGCTATAACCCACTTAAAAATTCTATTGATGTGTATTTGAGAGCAGATTATGTGACCACAGATCAGCTTTCAGAAATTTCGACTGAACTATCGACCAAAGACTTTATTGAAGAAATTCGGTACGACAATGACCTCGTTGAATTAATGAATGATAACGTTAAAAAAATCACCTTTTGGGTATTGATTATTAGTGGCTTATTTACGTTGATAGCTGTATTACTCATCAACAGTTCCATACGATTAGCGGTCTACTCTAAACGCTTTATCATTAAAACCATGCAAATGGTTGGGGCGACTAAGACTTTTATTCGTCGTCCTTTTGTTTGGCAAAGCGTAAAACTTGGAATTATTGGTGCCATTGTCGCCATGATTGGTATGGCAGTTGTCCTTTATTACGTAAATAAATCTTTCCCTGACTTATCTCTTATGGAAAATACAGCGCTTATCGGCATTCTCTTTTTAGGCATATTTTTTATGGGCATTATTATAACCTGGATAAGTACTTTTATTGCTACACAACGTTTTCTTAATCTGAAAACGGATCAATTGTACTATTGATTTAACAACCCATTTAGTCTTAATTAACGCTGTTTTAACTTGCAGCAAGCAATTTGCACCCTAAATTCGTGTTATATAATAATCTAAAACCTATTTTTTTGATATAACAATACCTAATCCAAACCAACTTTTTTGTTTAATTTAAATTTGGAAATTATGAGTCGTATATTGTTTGTCGGTATTTGTTTAATAGGTATGACCGTTGTATTATTTGCAGAGCAAACTAATAATGCATCAAAAAAAGAAGCGCAAAAAGTTGTAAAAACTGAAACTCAACACGTTTTTAAATAACCTAATTATATAATAAAAATACAATAAGCTTGGATAAAGTCTTGAGTAACTAAAGGACATCCAAGCTTATTTTTTTGTAATAATGAATAATTTCACTTGAAATTGATTTAATTTGTATCAAATTAGACAATCAACTAAGTCTTATGGGAGAACAAAAACGTAAAGAACAATCTAAACCTGAATTTATCTTCGGAAAGAAAAACTACAAATGGCTATTTATTGGCTTAGCTTTTATAGCTGTTGGTTTTATTCTTATGGCTGGCGGCGGCAGTGATGACCCTAACGTTTTTGACGAATCCATTTTTAGCTGGAGACGAATTCGATTAGCACCTACTTTAGTGTTGATTGGTTTCGGAATACAAGTCTATGCCATCTTAACAAACCAAAAAGATTCTGATTCTAAAAAATAAAATTAGCTTCTCAAAATCAAGCTGAGTATTTTGATACATTTGCCCCATGGAAATAATTGATGCTATTATTTTAGGTGTTGTTCAAGGTCTTACTGAATTTCTCCCAGTCTCATCTAGTGGTCATTTAGAACTTGGTAAAGCCATTTTAGGAGATAGTTCCGTTCCAAAAGAAAGTTTACTATTTACTGTAGTGCTTCATTTTGCTACCGCTTTAAGTACAATTGTGGTCTTTAGAAAGGACGTTTGGTCTATCTTGAAAGGCGTTTTAAAATTTGAATGGAATGAAGATCTTCAATTTATTTCTAAGATTGCTGTTTCTATGATTCCTGCTGTAATCGTCGGCTTATTCTTTGAAGAACAATTAGAATCGCTCTTTGGTGGCAATATATTATTAGTTGGCTGTATGCTCATTGTAACGGCCATACTTCTGTTCTTAGCCGACAAAGCCAAAGACACCCAAAAGAAAGTCAGCTTTGGTAATGCTTTTATTATTGGTGTTTCACAAGCTATTGCTATGTTACCAGGGATTTCAAGGTCGGGAGCTACTATTTCAACCTCCGTGCTATTGGGAAATGACAAAACAAAAGCAGCCCGTTTTTCATTTTTAATGGTTGTACCATTGATTTTTGGGAAAATTGCGAAAGACATTTTAGGAGGAGAATTAACCTATGATACTAGTAATTTTACATCCCTTAGTATTGGATTTATTGCTGCTTTTGTTGCTGGTCTCTTTGCCTGCACTTGGATGATAGCTCTGGTTAAAAAGAGTAAGCTTTCTTATTTTGCCATTTACTGTGTTATTGTTGGTATTACTGCAATCATTTGGTCTCTGCTCTAATGAAAACTGAAGAAGATTTTAAAAACGGCCAGGTCTTACTCATAGACAAACCCTTGCATTGGACGTCTTTTCAGGCGGTCAATAAATTACGTTGGTCCATTAGAAAAGCTTTTGGGATTAAAAAAATAAAGGTTGGTCATGCAGGTACATTAGATCCATTGGCTACAGGACTTTTAGTAATTTGCACAGGAAAAATGACCAAACAGATTAATACGTTTCAAGGTCAAGAAAAGGAATATACTGGCACTATTACTCTTGGAAGCACTACTCCGTCTTTTGATTTAGAAACTGAGATTGATAACACTTTTGAAACCAGCCATATTACCGAATCGTTAATTCACAAAACAACTGAACAGTTTACTGGAGTGATTCAGCAGTATCCTCCTGTTTTTTCTGCTATAAAAAAGGATGGCAAACGCTTATACGAATTTGCAAGGGCTGGGGAGGATGTTGAAATTAAGCCTCGAGAGGTTGAAATTTCGACCTTTGAAATTACCGAAATTAAAGAAAATAAGCTTCAATTTAGAGTCATTTGTAGCAAAGGCACTTACATTAGATCTTTGGCTCATGATTTTGGAAAAGCACTAAAATCAGGTGCTCACCTTTCAGAATTACGTCGTACTCGAATTGGAGAATTTAAGGTAGAAGATGCGAATACCCCAGAAGAATTTATTTCTCAATTACCTCGTTTTTAGCACGGTAATTGCAGCTTTTTTTGTGATTTAATCTTTTTGAATACTATATTCGTATATATTAGTGACGGAAAAGTTATAAAAATAATTAATTTTTGACCCTATTAGAAAAACATAAAGCCCTAATTATCACATTCTTGGTCACAGGAATTGTGGTCTTCGGATTGTTCAGCATTCATTTAACTAAAAAGAGTGAATTTATCGCTGAAAGTGTCTATGAGATTGAACCAAAAACTGAAGAAGAAATTCTAGAAGAACTTGAAGCTTTGGCCAATGCCAACCTTCCTTCAACAAACAAAGCCTTTAATGAAGATCAGGATTTTAAGGAAATGATGAAGAATTTTAAGACGGTTACGGAAGATGCAGGGGAAGAAAGCCGTGATGCTGACGAAGCAGCCAATGAAAGTGATGTTGAAGAAGAATTGACCACAAACTCTAGCTACACCAGTGGTAAGGCTTATGCATTAAAACAAAGCGAAACAGAATCTTATAATAAACTAAAGGATGTTCTTAAAAAGAAAAGCGACAATCTCAATAAAGCAGGAGAGCATTCTAACACCAAAAGTACACTAACCTACTCTTTAAAAGGGCGAGCTCTGGTTAATTATAAAACCCCGCGTTATCTGTGTGAGGATGGTGGAAGAGTTGTTGTTACCATACATGTGAATCGAAAAGGGCGAGTTACGGATGCTTCCATTAATGGAGCTTCCCAAACCAACAACCAATGCCTTACCGATCATGCCATTGAATATGCAAAAAATGTGCTCTTCAATCAGGGCACAAAATCATCTCAAATAGGTACCATAACCTTTGCCTTTAAAGGAAAAAATTAGGCTGCTCTTCTTTTTACGGAAAAACAGCCTTGCTATTAATCAAAATAAGGGTGATTAATTATGCTCCTTCAATATTTTTATAATATCATTTTGTGTCGTTAGACCTTTATCCTTATTATACCAACGTTGTAAATCTTCTTTAAACTCAGGGGTTAGCTTTCCATATTCTTCCTTGTAGGCTTCTACCATATCCGTCGCTTCCGAAGGCCGTGGGCCATAAGTATCAATGACATTCTTAGTTTCATTATCAATGATAAGCAACTTAGGGATAGATTTACTTCCATTGGTCAAAAACTGGTTCATCAGATCTTCATTCTCGTCTCTCAGCACCACCTTATACTCTATTTTAGAATTTAATGTTGCAAGCTTATTTAGTACAGGCATAATGTGGGCTGCATCCCCGCACCAGCTTTCTGTAATGACCAGCCAAGTCTGTCTGCTTTCAATATCTTTTAGAGCTATTTCATTCTCTTCAGAAATTTTTACTGTTTTATCCCAGCGCTTCATTCTGCGGTCGTTTAGCATCGTGTAATTAACTAAAGCTTCCGTTTTTTCATGCCCGGTTGTTTCGCCTTTTTTCGCTAGTTCAAAGACCAAAGCTCTATACTCATTATAGGTTAAGCTTGTTTTAAGACTTTCTGAGATAAGTTCTTGTATTGAAATAACATCTGTTATATTCATAGTGCAAAATTAAGTTTCAATTTGTAATTAATGTGTAACTGTTGTTACATTAGTAGAATTGAACTCAAAACCTTACAGCATGAATTGGTCTTCTTTTTTCGTTTGGGCAAAGTCTATTCTAATTATCTTATTTGCTTTTTCTGTATTTAGTTCAACCTATAATTTGGGTGAATCCCAAAATTTTATGAGCAAAGAGAATGCTAGACAGTTAAAATATCTTGTCATCCTCCTTTATGCTATAGTTTATATTATTGAGCTTAAAAGAAAAAATAAAATGCAAGAAAACCAGATTAAAGAACTTGAAGCAAAACTTAGCACAAATGACTAAAGAAGAAAAGCATAGATGTGGCTGGTGTGTGGGGGATTCATTATATGAAGCCTATCACGATACGGAATGGGGCGTCCCGGTTTATGACGATGACACCCTATTTGAATTTTTAATATTGGAAACCTTTCAGGCCGGGTTGAGCTGGATTACCATTTTAAGAAAACGAGAAAATTTTAGAAAAGCACTAGATGATTTCGATTACAAAAAAATAGCTAAGTATCAGCAAGAAAAAGTAGATGAGTTACTTCAAAACGAAGGTATTATTCGCAATAAATTAAAAGTCAATGCCACAGTAACCAATGCTCAGGCATTTATGAAAATTCAAGAGGAATTTGGGTCATTTTCAAAATATATCTGGGCATTTGTGGATGGAAAACCCATCAAAAACAGCTTTAAAAACTATAAGGATGCTCCTGCCAACACTCCTTTAAGTGACACCATTAGTAAAGACCTTAAAAAAAGAGGCTTTAAGTTTGTGGGTTCAACCGTGGTGTATGCACACATGCAAGCGACAGGTATGGTCAACGACCACGAGGTTAATTGTTTTAGATATAATGACGTTTAAAGGAAGGTTAGGAATTCTTTTCTGGGAATTTCTTTAGCCCCTAAACTCTCTAAATGCGGCGTAAAGATTTGGCAATCGATTATTTTAAAATTAGAGTTTTGAACAAAGTGAATAAACCCGTATTTACTGGCATTACTTTTTAAAGTGAACATACTTTCTCCGCAAAACATACCATTTTTAAGATCTATACCGTACAAGCCCCCAACCAATTCATTTTCATCCCAAACTTCAATTGAGGTGACATAACCAGACTCGTGCAGTTTTTGGTATGATTGTATCATATCCTCCGTTATCCATGTCCCTTGTTGACCTTCTCGTTTTACCTTAGCACAATTTTCGATAACCGCTTTAAAATTTTGATTTTTTGTGACCTTGAACCGTTGCTTTTTAAACAACTGTTTCATGCTTTTTGAAACCTTTACATCACTTGGGAACAAAACAAATCTAGGATCTGGAGACCACCAAAGGATTGGCTCCCCTTCTTCGAACCAAGGAAAGATGCCTTTTGAATAAGCATAAAGCACCCGTTCTGGACACAAATCACCTCCAATGGCCAATAGTCCATCTTTTGAGGCTTGGGACACCTCGGGGAACGTTATGCGTTCATTTAGAAAATACATGTTTACTTCATCTGCACTTTGTTGACACAACTCTCAATAAAAAAAGCCACGTAAAAACGTGGCTTCAATTTATATAATTTTTTGATTAAAAAGGCAAATCATCATGATCGTCATCATTTAAATCACCTGCTGGCTCAAACGCATCCGATGGTGGCACCGGCGGCATCTCTGGCGATCCCCCTTCTGTTTGTAAGGCTTCAATTCTCCAACCTTGGATAGAGTTAAAATACTTGGTTTCCCCTTGTGGGTTTACCCATTCTCTTCCTCGTAGGTTGATGTTTACTTTTACCTGCTGACCTTCGTTAAAATTGTTTAATAAGTCCGTCTTATCCTGAACAAACTCAATCATTAAGTGTTGAGGATATTGCTCTTCAGTAGTCACGACCACTTCTCTCTTTCTAAAACCATTGCTTCCAAAGGTTTGTGTTTCTCCTATCATTTTAATGCGTCCTTGTACTTTCATTTTCTAAATTTAATGTATTAATTATGTGTGCTAAAATTACTGGCTACGAAAGTAATAACTTCCAAGCACTTTCCACGTCTCCATAACTTAAATAATTTTGAGCCAGCTTATGTTTTTCTCTATGAGATTTGTTCCGAATGTCTGTATGGCGGTCTTTTATACCATTTATAAAATCTTCTATTTCTTTTTGGCTAGGCAATTTTTCTACATTAGCCAACATCCCTAAATCATTACCAGTTAAAATCATGCTGTTTTTAATCTCTTCTGGTAGCGCATCCACACCAATTCCCATTGTTTTAAGTGGTTTTGGGATTTCAAAAAATCCATTTTTAGCCCTACTGTAATAACTACCCCCTGCTCTCGACACCAAATCCAACGCCTCTTGATTAATACTTCCTGACTCATCCAAAACTTCCTTCGCTATATGAAATTTAACCACTTCGCAAACAATCAAATTACCAGCGCCACCTTCTGAACCTAATTTTACTATTTCATTGACCTTACATTCAAACTGAACAGGAGATTCTCCAACCCTAAATGGCTTTACAACATCCGATTTTACCATAGTCAACCCAGCTTTTTCAAATTCATTAACACCTTCAGGGTACTCCGTACTACTTAAAGACATTTGATGTACAATATCAAAATTTACAACATTTATAACGACCTCTTTAACCGATTCAGCATTCATTAGTGTATGTTTTACCGTATTATCCCTTACACGTCTGGCAGGGGAAAAAATCATCACGGGCGGATTAGCACTAAAAACATTAAAAAAACTAAATGGGGATAAATTGGGGTTGCCATCTTTATCAATAGTACTTGCAAAAGCAATAGGTCTTGGCGCTACGGCACTCAACAAATAACTATGTAACTTTGGTGTTTCTAATTCACTTGGGTTGTATGAAATCATAGGCACTTTTGATTTTTCCCAAAGATAACCATATTACAAGAGTCTTAAAATTAATTGGTTATAGTTTACAACAATATTTTTACAAGAATTGCATTATATTTAGAATTAGAAACTACAGCAGTCCATGGCATTAACGTCCAATAGAAATGCATTACGTTGGGTAATGATTATTTCTTCATTCATTATTATCTCTCTTATCCTTTGGAATACCTATTCGTTCTTTCAACATTTTAAGTCTGAAGAACGAAATAAAATGAAAAATTGGTCATTTGCTCAACAAGAAATTAGTTCAACGACCAATTTAGACTTAGAAATTGGGGATCTTCCATTGAAAATAATTTCAAGTAATACTACAACTCCTATGATAATGGTGAGTAAAGAAGGTAGTATGGACTATAATAATATTGATGAAGATAAAGCTCAAGATTCAACATACCTCTTAAACCTGATTGAGAAATTTAAGAACCAGAATCAGCCTATTGAAATTAGATATAAGAATGAAGTTTTATCAACATTATATTATGGCAATTCCCCGTTGCTGAATAAACTGAAATTCTACCCTCTTGCCCTTTTACTGATTATTTTTCTTTTTGCTGCTGTAGTGTATTTCTTTTATCGCAGTGCTAAAACTGCTGATCAGAACAAACTTTGGACAGGTATGGCTAAAGAAACGGCCCACCAAATTGGCACTCCACTGTCTTCATTAGTCGGTTGGACAGAAATTTTAAAATCTGAAAATGTCAACCCTGAGTACATTGCAGAAATGGAGAAAGATGTTGACAGGCTTCAAACTATTACAGAACGTTTTAGTAAAATTGGTTCATTACCAACTCTTAAGACCTATGATATTGTTGCTGTAACTGAAGATACCTTCAACTATTTAAAAGCACGGTCTTCAAAATTAGTGGATTTTGAAATTTCAATTCCCGATTCCATCATAGAAGTTGATTTGAATGAACAATTATACAGTTGGACCATTGAAAATTTAGTAAAGAATGCCATTGACGCGATGAAGGGTAAGGGTAAGCTTAAACTATTGATCCATCAAACCTCCAAAGAGGTTGTTATCGAAGTTGTCGATTCTGGTAAAGGCATTCCAAAGGGGCTATTTTCTAAAATATTTGAACCAGGATATACGACTAAAAAACGAGGTTGGGGCTTGGGACTTTCATTAGCAAAACGTATCATTGAAGATTACCATAACGGGAAAATAAAGGTGTCTCAATCGGAAATTGGGAAGGGCACAACCATTCAAATTACATTAAAAATAAAGTCTTAAATTTGAGATATGGGAACTTCAAAATATTTCACATTAAAGGAGGCTAGACTCAATAATAATTGCCCTGAGTGTTATTCTTCTGAGGGTTTACAGCTTGTTTTTAGACAAAAATTTGTTGAAAACGCCTTTTATAAGGCAGTGACTTTAGACACTATTAAAGAAATGCACTGCACTAATTGTAATATGGAAATATTCCCAGTACGATGGACCGATGATATAGAACAGGTTGTTGCATATCAAACTCGTGCGGTAAATCCAAAACCAAAATCGATTAAATTAAAGACGTTAACTTGGATACTTATTGTTGTTGATTTGATTTTGTTAGTAGGAATAATTCTTTATGCTACTGGTGTAATTTAATTAGACCTGCTTTGCTATTGAAGCAGCTATGTCCTTAAATTCTTCGTCACTTAACGTTGCCTTACTTAAAAAACGTGCATCTTCCATGGATTGCAATGGAATGAGATGAACATGAGCATGTGGCACTTCCAAGCCAATAACGGTCATCCCTACACGTTTACAGGGTATTGCTTTTTTAATGGCTTTAGCTACAGTTCTTGAAAAATTCATTAAGCCCTGATAATCTGCTTCATCCAAATCAAACAGTTTATCCACTTCTTTTTTTGGGATACATAGTGTATGGCCCTTGGCGTTTGGATTAATATCCAAAAACGCAAGATAATTTTCGGTTTCTGCTACTTTATAGGATGGAATTTCACCATTAATGATTTTTGTAAAGAGGGTGGGCATAAGATGAAATGTTATGTCTCCTTGAGCGCAGTCGAAAGGTTGTATTGTTCTAATATAATTAGGTTTCGACTGCGCTCAACCAGACAATTTCTATAAATATAAAAGATTCCTGTCAATTTCTTAAAGGCAATCAACAGGAATCTTTTTAAATAGGCACTTCGACCACTTTGAGCAGTTCGAGAGCCTCACTGTCCGCCTCAGTGAGCGAGGCTCAGCGTGACACCTAAGTGCCTAATACTATATAATTATCTAGAAATTTCTAATATATCAAATTTCATAATACCACTTGGCACTTGGATTTCAGCAGTATCGCCTACAGATTTACCAAGTAGTCCTTTACCGATTGGTGAGTTTACTGAAATCTTTCCAGATGCTAAATCCGCTTCACTTTCTGCCACCAAGGTATAGGTCATCTCCATACCATTAGTCTGATTTTTAATCTTCACTTTAGACAAGGCTAAAACTTTAGATGTATCCAACTGTGACTCATCAATTACCCTAGCATTCGATAAGGTTTCTTCCATTTTTGAAATTTTCATTTCAAGCATTCCTTGGGCTTCTTTGGCTGCGTCGTATTCAGCATTTTCACTCAAGTCACCTTTATCTCTTGCCTCAGCAATAGCCTGTGAAGCTTTAGGGCGTTCAATATCTTTTAATTGACGTAATTCTTCTCTTAATTTTTTTAATCCTTCCTCTGTATAGTATGATACTTTACTCATAATTCATTCGTTTTAATAGTCTAAAGATTGCATAGAAACAATTTATAACACTTTACTCGTTGTAGTAAATGCAAAAAATCCCGCTTTCACGAGATTGTTTAACAAATATACAAAATTTATGCTCTCAGAGAATTAATTGTAACTTGTGCAACGAAAAAAAACACTGAATGAAAAGAATCTATTGTGTCTTTGCAACCCTATTGTTACTGGGATGTAATAGTGATGACCGACCTAATAACTGTAACTTTTTGTTAGATGTAGGCATCAATTACAACGTTAACCTCAACTTGCCACAGTTTAATCAATTGCTATTTCCCGTAAGTGCTGTTAGAGTTGAAGGTCAAGGCAATAATGGTTTAATTATAGTTGCTGTTAGCAGTGGTCAGCTCCGTGCTTGGGATGGTGCAGATCCAAACCATGTGCCGTCTAGCTGTTCTGGTCTTAGCCTTGATGGACTATTTGCCACTTGTGGTTGCCCAGATGCTAACACTTACGAAGTTGTTACTGGACAAATCACTGGTGAAAATCCCCAACCCTGCACACTACAAGAATACAGAGTTGAGGCAGTGGGGAATAATCAGTTTATTGTTACTAATTAATCTTTTTTTTCTTCTTTAAATAAATAGAGAACTCAATCCCAAAAGAATCCCCTCTAAAACTAAAATTACCCGACGTATCTGGCGATTGCTCCAAATTACTAAACAAAAATGTACCATTATAGAGGTCTTGCAATGCAAAATTACAATAGACATTGGTACGCAACATCCACTTCTCAAAAGGAAAATACATACCAACACCAAATTGTATGTTAGCATACCATGGTGCGGTTTGTCTTTCATTGATAGATTTCAAAGAAGTAAACTCTTCATTTTGTGGTGCTTTTATATTATACTCACTAAATGTTGGGCCAAAATTTTGATGATATCCGATAATTAAACTCCCATTAAAACTTAACTTTCCAAGAGAGGTATTAAGAATATATTCAGATGTAATCGGTAAATTAAAGCGCCAACTGTTATCTGAAACTGTTTCAATAATAAATCCATAATCTCTATCAACATCAGGTATTTCTATTGCATCGATTCTGTATTCGTCAATCTCTCTTACTAAAAGCACAGATAGTCCTACCTTAAAGTTGAAATTTTTAGTTTGTAATATATCATAATAAAGTCCAAAATGTGGAGATGTATAGTTTATAAAATTCAATTCTAAAGTTGGAGGTAATGGGTTTGTATCTGAACCAAAGTATCTCGATACACCAAATTGAAATGAGAGTTTGTGGTAACTGTTAAAAAATTGGGTGTTCTGACCAGTCAAAAACAATGGCAGGGACAACATAACATAAAGCCAAAAGGGTTTTCTCACTTCTTTTTCTTTTTTAAATACACTGAGAACTCAATCCCAAAAGAATCCCCTCTAAAACTAAAATTACCCGAAGTATCTGGTGATTGCTCCAAATTACTAAACAAAAATGTACCATTATAGAGGTCTTGCAATGCAAAATTATAATAGACATTGGTACGCAACATCCACTTCTCAAAAGGAAAATACATACCGACACCAAATTGTACGTTAGCATACCATGGTGCGGTTTGTCTTCGATAAACCCT
Organism: Winogradskyella sp. A3E31; assembly: GCF_046720935.1. Taxonomy (NCBI): domain Bacteria; kingdom Pseudomonadati; phylum Bacteroidota; class Flavobacteriia; order Flavobacteriales; family Flavobacteriaceae; genus Winogradskyella; species Winogradskyella sp. A3E31. Next base: position 61,222 of record NZ_JBHNWH010000004.1, on the reverse strand, counting down.
ATCTATTGTTGTAAATTCTGATTCGTTTGGAGCTTTTATCCCATATTGAGCTACTGTGTTGCCATATTCTTTACTATAACCGATTATTAAACTACTACTTATAAAGAGTTTATTTTTGCCTAAATCGATTAGATACTCGGTAGTTAAAGGAAGATTAAAACGCCAACTACCAGCACCTTCAACGTAGAAATCCCTGCTACTATCAACACTTGGTATTTCTTCTGCCTTTATTCCGTATTCCTCCCAATCTCTAACTAATAAAGTAGAAAAGCCTAGCTTAAAATTAAAGTTGTCAGTTTGGAGTAAATCGTAATAAAATCCAAAATGAGGCGATGTAAAATCTCTAAATTTGTATTTTAAAGTTGAGGGTATAGTTGATGTCTCTGAGCCAGTATATCGCGATGCTCCAAATTGAAATGATAGTTTGTGGTAATCGTTAAATATTGAATTTGTTTGTGGAAATATTTTATTTGGTATAACCAAGAGCAACACTAAAACAATATAGAGTTTAAATTTCATATAAAAAGTTTTAAAAGCCGAAACAGTATGCTTCGGCTTTTAGTTTAAAATTTAGTTATAAAAAAAATCATCAATGTAAGCTACGCTACCCTTTTTATGGATAGTCTTTAACTTTTGTTGTTTTGTTTTATAGACATAACTCTTTATGAGTGAGTGAGTTATTTGCGAATCAAAACTAAATTAAAAAAGAACACAAAACACAAAAGTGTAAAATTATTTTTATGCAAGAAAATTCCTTGTATTTCCTGCTAAAACCAAAAAAATCACAGCAAAAAATTAAATTTTTTTACTGTGATTAAGAAAAAGACGTCAGATTTTACTTAAAATTTAAGCGTCGCACCAACTAAAAAGTTTGTAGTTGCTTGGGGATAAAATCCTGCTCCTTCAATAGTTGTCACCGCTCCTGGATTGCTAAAATCATCATCAAATGTGTAGTAGTAACCGTTAGAAACATAGGTTTCGTTAAATATGTTATTTACTAAGCCTGTTAAAACAATAGATTTGAACACAGACTTTGGATATAAAGTATAGCTGATATTAAAATCGTTAGTTAAGTAACTATCCAATTTAGAAAATTCAGATTCTGTGTTGCTTAAAAATTGCTCCCCAACGTATTTGGTTAATAAAGACATTTGTAAATTTTGGACCGGTCGGTACACCAAAGCATTTGCCGCAACCAGTTCTGGTGAAAATGAAATATCTGTTTTGCCCAAATTGACGATTTCTCCGTTAATAGACGCTATAGTTTCCACATTTTTATTAGAACTAATAGTAGCATTTGGCTGAATTGTGAATTGTGATGTTACAGGGATTATCGCCTCTAACTCTAATCCCAACCTATAACTCTCACCGCTATTGGTACGTATAGGGTTGCCCACGTTATCTAATTGTCCTGAAAGTACCAACTGCTCATTGTAGAGCATAAAATAGGCGTTTGCATTAAACGTGAAATTGTTTTTGTTATGTCTCCAGCCTAATTCAAAATCATTTAATTGTTCGGGCTTAACAGCATTGTCGTTTTCAAAATCGGTTCGGTTTGGTTCTCTGTTTGCTCTTGCATAAGAAAAGTACAAATCGTTATTTGAATTTACATCATAGGTAATCCCTGCCTTTGGATTAAAGAACGTAAAGTCTTTATCAACTTCAAACAACACCAAATCTGAAGAAATTCCTTCAGTCTCATAATTGATGTTTCGTAACTGTAAATCACCGTAAAGACTAATTTTTTCATTTAACCTATAATTGGCTTTGGCAAAAAATGAAAGATCTGTCTTTACAGAACTACCGTCGTAATAACGCTCTTCAAAATCAATTTGGTCTGCATACTCTGCCCAAATGACTTCGCCAAAATGATCCCCTTTGTAATTACTGTAAGACCCTCCAAAAATCATATCCAGATTATTTTCCTTGTAATTGGCATTAGCATTAATTACAAAAAAATCGTTATCTAACCAGCGTCTTCTTATGTAATCCATGGAATTTACTTCTTCTCCATTGACAGTAATTGGATCTATTCCAAGAAACTCGAAAGTGGCATCGCTAGAAAAATAGATGTTTGAATATAGATAATCATCAACGTATTCCTCAAAGAATCCACGGCCATAGGTATAATTTAAGCCTAAGTTTGTAGACCATTGATTATTGTATCGCTGATTCCAATGTAGCTGATAATGATCTTGACTGTAATCATCCACCTGGTTGTTGTGATAGCCTTCAAAATTACCTTCATCATCAAACTGAATACCTGCAATATTGAACCTTCTGTTTTCATCGATATTTGGGTTAAACCCAATAGCCCCAACCGTTGCAGCTTCAAATCCATACCAAGATTGGTAGGTCACTTCATTTCCCCCAAACGTAATGGCTTTTATTAGTGTATTATCGTCCACATAAGAACCCTGTAAAAAATAGGATTTTAAGTTCGACGATGCTCTGTCGATATATCCATCTGATTGAATATTTGATAGTCGACCAGCAATTTCAAAATGATTATTAAGTAAGCCCGTACTAAACTTTACGGTGTGCTTTCTGGTATTAAAACTTCCAAAAGAATTTGAGATTTCACCCGAAGCCTCATTTGAAACAGCATCTGTTAACACGTTGATACTAGCCCCAAAAGCCCCAGAACCATTTGTGGATGTCCCCACACCTCGCTGTAATTGCAAGCTCTCTACTGAAGATGCAAAATCCCCTAGGTTGACCCAAAATGTCCCTAAGGATTCTGCATCATTATACGGAATACCATTAATCGTCACATTTGTAGATTGTGAGCTCACGCCTCTTACTCTAATACCAGTATAGCCTATGCCGGCACCAGCGTCTGTAGTTGTGACCACAGAAGGTAAAAAGTTCAACAAGACAGGAATATCCTGGCCCAAATTGCGTTTTTCAATCTCCTTTTTGGTCACATTACTGTGTGTAATTGGAGATTTAGCGTCCACACGGACGGCTTTTACCAAAACTTCATCTAATTTTTCAACTTTGGTAGAATCGGTTTCTTTTTCTTGTGAAAATGCACTAAAAGTCAGTGCAAAAAGACATAAAAAAGCAAATACATTTTTCATTACGATTAAATTTATAATCGAATAAAAAGAGGTCATTATTCTATGTTAACTATTGATTTTTTGAGCTTTTGTGAGTTTGAAGAACCAATCAAATTTTTTCAATTCAAAAAAAAATAGATATTCTTATCGCACTCGCTAAAAATGTCCACTAGACATTTTATTAACGCTCGTTTCCTAAACAGCATTACCTGTTCTAGGTTCAATGGGTATGATCTCAGCCAAATGGATTTACGTTTTTGATTTTTGATTTTTGATTTCTGAACTTTTCAATTCATCAATCGTCAATCTCAAATCGTCATTCGCCAATCAATCGAGCACCCCTTTTTTGAGAACAGCGCAAAGATAAATATCAATTATGGAATGGCAATGAGGAAAATTTAATTTTTGGGATAGCACAATATATTAATCGTAATATTGCAATATTACGATACTATAAAACTAAAAAAATAATCAATCCACATTTGGAGGCTTTCTATTGGCCTTTTTCTCAGAATTGATTCGCTTGTTTTTAAGTCGCTTTCGTTTTGCCGCTTTTGGAGTTTTAGTTGGGATACGCTCTTTTTCTTCCCTTAAGCCTTCCTCCAGAAGTTCAAAAAAACGCTGGGTCACAATAGACTTATTTCTAAATTGACTTCGGCTTTCACCACAACTAAGCACCAAAACTCCGTCTTTACTTAAACGATTGTTGAAGAAGTTCTCAAGTTTTATTTTTTCATCATCAGAAAACTGCGACGTGTTTGCTAAATCAAAATAGAGTTCCACTTTTGTAGCAACCTTATTTACGTTTTGCCCACCTGAACCTGAACTCCTGACAGCTTTATAGGACACTTCATTAACAAGTTGATCTTTGTCCACTTTACTTAATTTGATGAGCTGGTTTTAGAAGATCGTTGACAGTTTTTACTGGATTAAAGGTAATGAGAGGCACCTCAACAAAAATACTATTCCAAAAGGCCATACTACCATTCCAAAGTCCTGGTAATTCTAATGCTTTTAACTCTTTTCCTGTCTTTGTTTTATTGGTAATGAATGCTGTCTTTTTATCGACAAATTTCATTAAGTCGAACTTATTTCCCTTATAGTCCTTAACACCACATACAAGATCGACGGGATTAAAATGTGTAGAATTATTAAATATTTCCTTCTGTTTTTTATTCTTTCGATTAATTTGAGCCGATTCTACGATTTGCAAAGATTGTTCACCATATTGGTTTTTTATCCAAAATGGTCCGCCACCAGGTTCCCCTTCATTTTTAACCATCCCGCAAACGCGGATAGGCCTGTTCAACATTATTCTTAAATATTGAATTTTATACTTTTTAGCATATTTATGGTAGTCTCTTGTTAACCTTACATTAAGCTCACTTTGTAAAAATGAACTAATTTCTTCAAGTGTTTCATCGCTAATATTTTGTTCGTCAAGTTGGTTTAGATACTGGAACGCTTTTTTCTGTACTTCTAATAGAATACCAGCTAATACCTTTTTATACTTGGCAACTTCATCCTTGTATTTGTAAACCACAACGTTATCAATATTCTTTATAAAAATAATATCCGCATCCACTTGGTTTAGGTTAGTTAAAAGAGCACCATGACCAGAAGGCCTAAACAACAATGACCCATCTTTATTTCTAAATGGTTTGTTTTTTAAATCTACCGCTATCGTGTCCGTTGACTCCTGTTGGTAGGAGAAATCTATCTCAAACTCAGACTCTGTTTTTTTCTCAACCTTATGCTCTATGCGTTCAAACTCCTGTACAAATTTATTCTTGTACCGCTCTGAAATTGTAAAATGTAATTTTGCGTCTTTATTATCAGGAGCATATAAGGCAGTTTCAAATAAGTGCTCTTCAAACGCAGTTGAAACAATGTTATTTTTATATTCATGGAAAGGCAAAAGCCCTTTCGGATAATTCCCAAAATTGAGTTGGTCTTCATCGAGCATTGCATGAGCAAAATGCCACACTTTTTGGTTGATATTTAAAGTATCGAAATCAATACCTCTTTTCTGAAGTACATCTAAAACCTCATTATAAAAAGGGAATTTATCCATCCCAAAAATGAATAATTTTAGCTCACTTTGTTTGCTTTTGTTAATGTAAGAATTTATGGATTGTTCTTCTGGATTATATTTTTTTATAAACTTAAACAAGAACTTAAACATACGTGTCGCAGCCCCTGAAGCTGGAACGAACTTCAGCGTCTCTAATTCATTTTTTTGAGATTCAAACTTTGAAATATAGTGCTCTATTACCTTTTTATTTAACGGTTTTATACCATTATCTAAAGTTGCAGCTTCTACTAAACTTGTAAATGGTATACCTTCTTCAAAAAGAGAAAGCTGTTCATTTACCTTTTCAACTGAAAGTCCTTTATCTAATATTTGTTTTTTGTCTTGTTCTGTAAACATTACTTGTCTTTTAGTAATCTATCTATATGCTCAACTGCTTTATTAAAACGCATGTTTTTAGAACCTTTTAAAATAACATACAGTTTATTTGCATTTTGTAATGCGTCCTCAAAAGCTCTAAACATTCGTGCGCGCTCATTAGGTTTATCCCTTAAATCATCAGCAATCCAAGGCACATCAATATAAGTTAAAAAATACAAATTGTACGAATTTTCGAGTGCCATTTTCTCCAATAATGGATTACAACTGCCTTGGTAATACGCTTCACTATACACTTTAGTTTCTAGTAAATCGGTATCGCAAATCAATACTCGGTTTGCTTTTTTTGCTAAGGTGTTTTCTAATTCCATTTGTCCTACAGCTATAGGCACAAGGTCTTTAGGCTCGCAGGCTTTCTGTTCATTGTTCCATTTTTCTTGAAGATACGTTCTCGCATATTCTGGCACCCAAACGGTATTGTAGTGGTCAGCGAGCTGTCTTGATAAGGTCGTTTTCCCTGTTGATTCAGGACCAAACACTACTACTTTTATGCAATCACTGGGTTGTTGTCTAAGTGCTTCTTCCATGCTATATATCCATAAATTGCAATTACAGTAAATCCTAAATATTGAAAGCTTGTAAACGTAAAGCCTTTATAAAAATATAAAGGAACTGAGATAATATCGCCAATAATCCAAAAAATCCAATTTTCAACTTTGCGCCTTGCCATCAACCACATCCCAACAAAAAATATAGCCGTGGTCACCGTATCCACATAAGCCACCCAACTAGTCCATTTTTCAAAAGTTTGATAAACGAGGTAAACAAACAATAGTGTCGCTATAAAAATACCAACACTCAATCTCTTCTCTGTAGCTGTTGTCATTGAAATCGGTGTCATATGTGTCGCATCAACCTTTCTAGTCCAGATATACCATCCATAAATACTCATAATGAAATAGTATCCATTAATCATCATATCACCCAATAGCTCCCATTTAAACAAGAGGTAAACAAAAATCGCCGTGCTTATCATCCCTGTTGGGAAAACCCAAATACTATTTTGTTTTGAAAACCAAACAGACAAAAACCCAAAAATGACAGCAGTAATTTCAAGTATAATATCAATAGTACTGTAATCTGAATATTGCCCGAAAAAAAACTCAAAAATGGGGTTCATAGTCGTGTCTGTCAGATTTTACAATTTTTAGATACAAAAGCCCTCTTTCCATTAACTCAAAAGCTTCTTTTATCTCTTTGGTGAGTAAATGCATTACCTCATCATACTCCCCATAAACTTGAGTACTCAACGGATTCTCTAATACTTTTAAATTTGAAGCACGTAGCTTTTTTATAAAGTGAATAATAGATGGTTCGTAGTCATCGTGTAAAGGGGTCAAAGTTAATTCTACTGATATTTTCATTTGTTAACTTAATTTATTCAAAAAGTTATTGTCATTCTCTAAAGCTGTCCCAACCACCACTATATCTGCACCAGTTTTGTAAGCATTATCTAATTGCTCTTTAGTCCTAATCCCTCCTCCTACAATTAAAGGGATATTTATCTCACTTTTAATATGTGAAATAATAGTGCTAGGTACAGGATGTGTTGCTCCGCTACCTGCTTCTAAATACATCAATTTCATCCCTAATAATTCGCCTGCTTTAGCTGTATCACCAATCGTCTGAATTGCTTCTCGTTTCATTGGTGTCGTTTGGCTTACACGCTCAACTGCCGTTTGCTTTCCATTTTCTATAAGAATATAACCTGTTGGAATTACCTCTAAATCCATTCCCTTTAATTTTGAAACAGCTTCGATGTGTTTCCCTATCAAATACTCTGGATTTCTCCCAGAAATTAATGAGAGAAAAAGTAATCCGTCCGCATTATTAGTGATTTGATCTATATCCCCAGGGAATAGTATCACCGGCAAAGACGTATGCTTTTTTATTTCCAAAACCACTTCAGTGATGCATTGTTCTTTATCAGTGCTCCCGCCTACAAAAATATGGGTTGCAATGGACGTGTTTACCCTTTCAAAAAAAATGGATGTGTTTTCAAGATCAAATTTTTCAGGATCAATAAGAACTGCCAACAATCTCTTCCCAACAGCTTTTGCTTCTACAATATCTTGATATAATGTCCTCATGAACCTAAAGCATAAGCACAAGTAAAACCCTCAAATTCAATATAATTGGAAGTGTATCGGTGTTTATAATCTTCGTAATCAATCCACGCCACGGTTTCTTCATCTTCAAGCATAAACGGAATCACCAAAAAATGCTCTCTAAACAACATTCCGGGTGTGGCAAACAACTTATATAAAGATTCTTTAACACACCATATTACTGTTAGTTTTCTGATGTAATCTTCTGCACTTTCATCCAAATAATCGAACTCATAATCCACAAACTTATCTGCAATGACGGTTATTTTTTCACGTTGTTTTTCAATATCAATCCCAACTTCAGTATCACTTATAATAACCCCTGAAAATGTAAAAGAGTGTGTTATAGATATATATTTTCCGTCCTTTAAGTGTGGTTTCCCATGCTCATCATAAAACAAATCCTGATCTGTATATCCAAATTCTCGTAACAAATGCCTAACGCTTAAAAAACCGCGTTGGTGCAATTCACTTTTCATACCCTCAACGCGTGTTTTGCTTTCGGGTTTTAAATCCAAAATCTTAAGCAAATCTGAATAAGATTCCTCAATCTTCCAGATTTTAACAGTAGTTTGTGAATTTGGACTAATGGATTTGTACAGTGGCATTTAGTAATGTGAAAGCTAATGGTTATCTTTGCACTGCCTTAGGCAGAAATGGTATTTATTTGTTGGACGAATTTAACCAATTCAATGCTAAACCCAAAGGCAAAAGCAGTATTAAAAACAAGAGAAAATAAAACTATGGAAACTAAAACAGTAGCATACGTCCCTAACAAAGTAAAAGATATTTCGTTGGCGGCATGGGGACGAAAAGAGATTGAATTAGCCGAAGCTGAAATGCCAGGCTTAATGAGTTTGCGTGAAGAATATAAAAACGAACAACCTCTTAAGGGAGCTCGAATTGCAGGATGTTTGCACATGACCATCCAAACCGCAGTCTTAATTGAAACTTTACAAGCTTTAGGTGCTGAAGTAACTTGGAGTTCTTGTAATATATTTTCAACACAAGATCAAGCAGCAGCAGCTATTGCAGATGCAGGCACCGCTGTTTATGCTTGGAAAGACATGACCGAAGAGGAATTCGATTGGTGTATTGAACAAACTTTATTTTTTGGTGAAGAGCGTAAGCCATTAAACATGATTTTAGATGATGGTGGTGACTTAACCAATATGGTTTTGGATAAATATCCTGAGCTAGCTTCTGGTATCAAAGGTCTTTCTGAAGAAACCACAACTGGTGTTCACCGATTATACGAGCGTGTTAAAAACGGCACATTACCGATGCCTGCGATTAACGTGAATGATTCTGTGACCAAGTCAAAATTCGACAATAAATACGGTTGTAGAGAGTCTGCTGTAGATGCTATTCGTCGTGCAACAGATGTGATGCTTGCAGGTAAGCGTGTTACCGTTTGTGGTTATGGTGATGTTGGTAAAGGTACGGCTGCTTCTTTTAAAGGTGCTGGCAGTATTGTAACAGTCACTGAAATTGACCCAATCTGTGCACTACAAGCTGCAATGGACGGCTTTGAAGTGAAGAAATTAGAAACTGTTGTCGGTAATTCTGATATTGTGATTACAACAACTGGAAATAAAGACATCGTTAGAGCTGAGCATTTTAAAGCGATGAAGGATAAAACTATCGTTTGTAACATTGGCCATTTTGATAACGAAATACAAATGTCTTGGTTAAACGAGAATTATGGAAATACTAAAAACACCATAAAGCCTCAGGTTGATAAATATACGGTTGACGGTAACGATATTATTGTGTTGGCAGAAGGTCGATTAGTGAACTTAGGGTGTGCTACCGGTCACCCAAGTTTTGTAATGAGTAACTCTTTTACGAACCAAACTTTAGCACAAATTGAACTTTGGAAAAATAGTGAAGCATACGAAAACAACGTGTATATGCTTCCAAAGCACTTGGATGAAAAAGTCGCTAAACTGCATCTAGAAAAAATTGGTGTAGAGTTAACGGAACTTAAAAAAGACCAAGCAGATTATATTGGTGTTGACGTTGAAGGCCCTTTTAAGCCTGAGCATTACCGTTATTAATTGTCATTCCTGCGTGTCACACTGAGCTTGTCGAAGTGCAAGCAGGAATCTCAAATTCCAAAAATAAAATACCAAATCCCAAGTACCGACATTTCGGTATTTGGGATTTTTTGTTTTCGTACCTTGCTTGAATAATTAAAATTGAATGAGATATATTGAAAAAATTGAAGTGCAATTAAACCAAATTGAAAAATTTTTAGACCGTTCAAAATCTGAAAACACCTCTGTTTCAAAAGCTAATGTCGGTTGGCACATAGACCATAGTTTAAAAGTACTAAATGGAGTTTCAGGAGCATTACAAAAATCTGATGTCAATGCTTATGAGTACAAGTTCAACAAATGGCGTTTTATCTGTCTTACCTTTAGTTTTTTTCCGAGAGGCCGAGCTAAAGCACCAAAGGCAGTTCTTCCCCCAGAAATAATCAATGATGCCGATTTAAAAAATCAACTTAAAAGTGTTAGGACTCATATACCCAACTTAAACCAGCTTTCTAAAGATGCCAATTTTAAACACCCATATTTCGGAATCCTAAATAAAAAGCAAACGCTAAAGTTTATGTCTTTACATACCGAGCATCATTTAAAGATTATTAGGGATATTTTAAGATAGATAGAAAATCGCAATATAGATTTAGTATCTTTCATTTTATGGAACATACTTCAAAACTCCCAAATGTCGGCACTACTATTTTTACAATAATGAGTGCTTTAGCTAAGCAACATAAAGCTATAAACCTCTCTCAAGGGTTTCCTAATTATCCTAGCGATAAAAATTTGCATGACTTAGTGACAAAAGCCATGGATAATGGTTATAACCAATACTCACCAATGGCAGGTCATTTAGATTTACTATTAACTATAGCCAATAAGTACAATACACTTTACAACAGCAGCTATCATCCTGAAGCCGAAATCACAATCACTGCTGGTGCTACCCAAGCGATCTTTACTATTATTTCTGCATTTATTGGCAAAGAGGATGAAGTCATCATCTTTAAACCCGCTTACGACTGTTATGAACCAGCTGTTGAACTACACGGAGGAAAAGCAATTCCTGTTCAATTATCTGCACCAGATTATACAGTTGATTGGAACGAAGTTGCTTCAAAAATTTCAAGTAAGACCAAAATGATTATTATTAATACACCACACAATCCGAGTGGCATAATTTGGTCTAAAGAAGATATGCTTCAACTTCAAAAATTAACAGAGAATACCAATATTATTGTTTTAAGCGATGAAGTGTATGAGCACATCATTTTTGACAATGAACAACACCAAAGTGTATGCTTGTTCGATGACTTAAAAGAACGTTCATTTATTACAGCATCTTTTGGAAAAACATTTCATATTACAGGTTGGAAAATCGGCTATTGTTGTGCCCCTAAACATTTAATGGATGAATTTAGAAAAGTACATCAGTTTAATGTTTTCTCGGTGCATCATCCATCACAAAAAGGTATTGCAGATTATATGGAAGATGCTTCAACGTATTTAAATCTACCTTCCTTCTTTCAGAAAAAGCGAGACTTGTTTTTGAGTTTACTTTCAAAATCGAAATTTAAATTCAAGCCTTCAAAAGGCACCTATTTTCAGGTTTTAGATTATTCTGAAATTACAGATGAATACGACGTTGATTTCGCTAAGCGATTAACAAAAGAGGTCGGCATTGCCTCTATCCCACTTTCAGTCTTCAATGAAAATAATCAGGATGATAAGGTGTTACGCTTTTGCTTTGCTAAAACAGACGAGACTTTAGTTAAAGCTGCAGAGATTTTATGTCAAATAAAGTAGCAAATAAGCACCTAAATAAATCATTTCGGTTGTATCTTATACAACTTAAAATCGAGTAATTATGAAAAATCTAAAATATATTATTATCCTCATCAGTCTTGCGCTTTTTTCGTGTGGCGGAGGTGAAAAAGTCATTATGGACTCTGGAGAAGTTTATACCGTAAAAGGGAATTCATTTTATGCTAATGGAAATGAGGTTACTGACGATTTGAGCAACAACGAAAAACAACGAATTAAGAATACGCTTGAAGAACGTTTAAAAGCGGAAAAATTAGCAGAAGAAAGACAAGATCAACTTGCAAAAGAACGTAAAGCAGCTGAACAAAAAGCCAAAGAACTCAAAGAAAAACAAGAAGCCATAGAGAAACGTCAAAAGGCACTAGAAGATGCCAGACAAGATTACTTAAAGGCTAAAGAGCGCCTTAAAGAGAAAGAACAAAAGTTTGAAAAACTAAAAGAAGACAATAAGCTTTCGGAAGTTGAAATTGAAGAATATGAAACTGATATTGCAAAACTTAAGGTTAAGGTCTCAGAAGCAAAAGCGAAACTAGATAAGCTTGAAAGCTCTAAATAATTGGCGTGACTTAGTTTAGATTTATGTACTTAAGCTAAATACTAATGTAATGCCTTATTTACTTTCTGCATAAACTCTCCGATTTTAGAGGGCTCTAACCAACGTGTTACTACAACTACATTGTTAGCCTTGTCAATAACTATAAAATTTCCTCCAAAGCCAGCAGCATAGTAAATATCTTCTGAAAGGTTTTCCCAATGACGAGACCCTTTTTGGTTTAACCACCACATGTACCCATAATTGGCATTAGGAGTAGATGGTTCTATAGCCCGCTTTATCCAATCTTCACTGATGAGTTGCTCGTTTCGCCATTTGCCATTATTAAGAAACAACAATCCAAATCGTGCCATGTCTTGTGTTGAAATAAACAATCCTGCTCCAGAATGTCCTCCACCAGTTACAGATTTCATTTGTAATCCGTCAACAGTCACCCATGCATTATCGTAACCAAACCATCTCCAAGTTGTGGAAGCCCCGATTTTATCCATGAGTTCTTCTTTTAAAACTTGTGGAAGCGGTTTTCTCCAAACCTGCAATAAAGAATATGCTAACACATTTACTCGGACATCGTTATATTCCATAACCGTTCCTGGCTCATTATAGTCTCTATTTTTCCAATCGTCTAAACCTCCTTGTCTTGGTGGTCTGTCGGCCCAATCCTTTCCACCCCAAAGTTCACCAGACCAATCCGAATTTTGTTGTAGTAAATGTTCCCAAGTAATTTTTGAATTGTGTTCCCCATCAAAAGTGCCGTCCCAAACATAATTTTTAACCTCATCACTTTCACTATTTATCAGTCCTTTATCTACCGCTAAGCCTGCAACTGTTGACAAAAAGCTTTTGGTGACACTAAAGGTCATATCTACCCGTTTTGTATCTCCCCATGTTGCAATAAGGTAACCATCTTTCAATATCATCCCCGCTGGTCCGCCACGCTTCTTGGTGGGTCCTAAAATTTCATGGAATGGCTCTCTTTCAAAACCCTTTAAAATTGCTATTCTCAAATCTCTTGACCCTGAATATTCATTATCTTTTGCAAATTCAATGGCATCAGTCAGCAGCCCTGAATCAACACTTAAGTCTGTAGGTGAAACTTCTTTCCATTCTACATTCCGCTCCGGGAAATATACATCTTGAGCAACTAAGTGGATGCTAAAAAGGACAAGAAAACAAAAAAAGATATTCTTCATAAGTCGATAGTTTTTTTGAATCTTAAAATTACGTGATTAATTTTACTTGCGTAATAAATTGTTTAATTTTAGAAGATGGCAACACAACTCAAAGTAGCACTTATACAAGCGGACTTGGTCTGGGAAAATCCTGCTGAAAATCGTGAGAATTTTTCAAAGACAATAGATCAAATATCAGAAGACGTTGACCTTATTGTGTTACCTGAAATGTTTACTTCAGGATTCACAATGCATCCAGAATCAGTATCTGAAACTATGGATGGAGAAACGATGCAGTGGCTTAAAAAATTAGCCAAAGAAAAGAACTCAGCCATTACTGGGAGTTTGGTCATTAGAGAGAATGACAACTTTTTTAATCGTTCTGTTTTTGTTGAACCAAGCGGTACTATTATCTCTTACGACAAAAAACACACCTTTACTTTAGCTGGGGAACACAAAATCTATAAAGCAGGGACTAAAAAAGTAATCATTGATTATAAAGGTTGGAAAATCTGCCCAATGGTTTGCTATGATCTGCGTTTCCCTGTCTGGGCAAGAAATACCCAAGATTATGACCTACTGCTTTATGTCGCCAATTGGCCAAAACCTAGAATTAATGCTTGGGATGCACTTTTAAAAGCAAGAGCCATTGAAAACATGAGTTATTGTATTGGGGTGAATCGTGTTGGTCTAGATGGCAACGATCACGAATATTCAGGACATTCTGCCTGTTACAATGTTTTAGGGAATAGAATAGATGCCACACCTTTTGAAAAAGAAGGAGTAGATATTGTTACTTTAGAAAAATCTCATATCAACAAGTACCGAGAAAAATTGCAGTTTCTAAATGATAGAGATGACTTTAGTCTAAAAGTGTAAACTCTTCTACATAATCAAAGTTAGCTCTTACCTCAATTACTTTTGGATAATAACTCACCCGTTCTGGAAAGGTCCCTTTTAGGAAATTACCTGAGTCGAATTTTTTGTTGCTATTGGTATCGTAAATAACCCTAATGTAATAACTCTTTGGAGTAAGGTTATTAAAATCAATCACTGGGCTCGATTCGGTATATTTTTCATACTGCACCTTATCTTGCTCATCGACTAGTTGAACAATCAAAGGAAAAGAGGCATTTCTTAGATTAACTCTAATGTTTCCATATTCAGACTTCAATCTCGTTCTAAAATTATAACTCAATGTATCATTTTCAGTATCGTAAAAATCCGTTAATGCTCCTGGCAAAAAAGTCGCATTATATCGTTGGTCTTCTTCCAATGCTATGGGGAACTTATATCGATTAAAAACAGAATCGTAAACAACTTCAAAAGGAACATCAAGAGAATCTTTATTGATGATTTTTATTTTCTCTTTTGAAAGACTCTTAAATGGAACAGATCCCTCTAAGGTAAAATCTTCATTATAAGAAATAGTCCCTGTTGTTAAACTTGTTACCACCAACGAGTCTTTATCGGCTGCTCTAAACATGTGCTTTAAAGTATCTTGATATACACTGTTTTTTATTTTGAAAAACGTAGAGTCTAATTCTAATTTCGGTTTATGCCAATAGTATAAGGTATCTGTTTTAGTGTCTTTTGTAATGATACTTTCAAAACCTTCAGGTGCTCCATCCAAGATGTCGATGGTTGTCCCTTCAGAATTGCCTTCAAACGGAAAACCAATCCGTGTTTCCCCGGCTTGATACGTCCTTCCGGCTTTAAAATCTGGGGTTTGTTTAAATAGCTTTATTAAATAGGTGGTATCCTTCGGCACATCAATAAAGCCTTCTACAAAACCGATCTTATCCGTTTTTGGCTCATAGGTGTAATTGCCGTTTTCGTCTTTTAGTGCGACCAACTTATAACGTCCTTCCTTAATATTATCAATGCTAAATGTGGTAAGACTATCTAAAGTATTGGTGATATATTTTGGTTTCTCTTTATATACAATCGAATCTGTATAGGTAGAGTCGGCTTCATACAACATCACAGAAATAAAAGCATCTGGCTGTCGGTTTTGAGCATCCATAACTACTCCTTGAACGGATAAGGAATCAATCTCAGGCCCTGTGGAGAATACGTAGCGGTAATACGAAAATGGGTTTTCCTCGTTATTATCTACTATGCTTTGTCCAAAATTAAAGGCGTAGGTGGTGTTCTCTTTTAATGTGTCTAGAATTTTAATTGAAATATAACGACTCGCCGATAAAGGGGTAATAATCGGAGCGTTATCCATCGGAGGCGATACAATAAGTTGCTTCTGAATATTTTTTAGTTTGATGTACTCATCAAAATAAATTCGGATTTCATCGCCTTCAAAATTCGTGGAGTAATTTTCCGGGTCAGATCTAACTATAACTGGTGGCTCTGTATCTTTTTCGCCACCAGTAGGCCTTCCTCTACTTGCACAGGCTGCAATTAAAAGACCAATAGATATTATAATAAATGATTTAAAAAATAACGAGCGCATGCGCAGATTTGAAATTTTAGGCAAATTAACGACATAAAACCATACTAACGAAAAAATCAATCGGCAATTGCCATAGTGGCAACGCTAATTTTTACACCATTAATCTCTTGAAGCACATTGCAGCAAGCTTCAATAGTAGCCCCTGTGGTAATAATATCGTCAACCAAAAGAATGTGCATCCCTATTAGTCTCTGTTTTTCTGAAATCTGAAAACGTGGTTTGGCGTCATCGCTTCGCATCAATCGACTTTTAAAAACTTGGGTTTTAGTCGCAAACTGTCGCACTAATGTTTTGTCGTTATAATCAACCTCTAAAGCTTTTGCAATTTCTTGTCCAAATTTTGCCACCTGATTATACCCTCTTTTCCTTAACTTACTCCTGTGAAGTGGTACAGGGACAACAACATCAATCGATTTGTAATCTTTTAAGCCACTAAGCTCGGCACCTAACCATTTTCCAAAAAACACTCCAATCTGTTCGTGCCCTCTATACTTTAAGTTGTGTAATAGCTCTTGTACAATTCCTTTTTTAGAAAAATGCAGAAGTGCAGTAGCATGTTGTAAATCCACTCTGCCATAGAGCACCTTTTTTACAGCTTCATTATCATCAAAATGAAAATTGGTTACTGGCAAATCGTGTCTGCACGCACCACAAATAAGTAACTCATTATCGGATAAAAGAGACTTACATCCCTCACAAACAGGAGGGAAAAACAAATTCAACAATTTTTTTACCACTTACATCGATTAAAAGAAGCTTAGAGCTTAATATTACATACTTTCGAGCCAAATACAAAATTAATGATAGTTAACCCTCAACTATTTAACTACAGATTAATTATAGGTTCACTGATTACTGCAATCACCATATTATCCATTTTTGGTGTTTCAAATTATAACTCTTTAAAATCTTATGAGCACTTCCTCGAACAGGAAAAGGGCTTAATACAGACAGAACTCTCCAGTTTAATAGATCAGTATGATACGCTATCTGCACAAAATGCGGAGCTCTCTATTGAAGTTAAAAAGGCAAAGTCTGAAACTGAAGCAACATTAAAACAACTTTTAGTTGCTGAGACCAATCTTGAAGCTATTTCAGAAATAAAGTACCAACTGAATGCTATCAGGCTTAAAAACAAAGAGCTTTATGCAACTATTGACTCTCTTAAAGAATCAAACAAAATCTTAAAATCCGACAATCTGTTGGCCTTAAATACTCTTAAGAAAAAAGAAAGTGAACTATTAGGGTTGCGCAAAAATAATGAAGCTTTAAATTCAAAAATTAATGCGGCTTCCGTATTGTCCTTAGCGACAATCACTGCCAATGCATATAAAACGACCATTTTAGGAAAGACCAAAGAAACCACTAAAGCAAGAAGCGTAAATTCTATAGATGTTTGCATGGTTTTAGCACATAATCCATTTGTTTTGCCTGGAAAGAAAGAGATTTATATTCAGATTGTAAACCCAAAAAATAATGTTATTGCTGACAAAGGGTCTGTGACATTTGGTAATTCCACCCTTATTTATAGTGATAAACAAATCATTAATTACACTAATGAAAATCTAGATATGTGTACCAAAGTAGAGGGTTCTGAAAATGATAAGCCCTTTTTAAAAGGTCTCTATTATATCAATGTGTTCTATAAGGATCAGAAATTAGGAAGCACCACTTTTACACTCAACTAACTAACAATTATATTTTTTAATGAACCGCACTATTTGTTAGTGCGGTTTTTTATTTTTGCAGCATGGCGAATAACGACAATCAATTTAAAAAGGTAATATCTCATGCCAAGGAATACGGTTATGTATTTCAGAGTAGTGAAATTTACGATGGTTTAAGCGCAGTCTATGACTATGCTCAAAACGGTGCAGAATTAAAGAAAAACATAAGAGACTATTGGTGGAAAGCCATGGTACAGCTCAATGATAATATTGTTGGTATTGATGCCGCAATTTTTATGCATCCTACAACCTGGAAAGCATCAGGGCACGTGGATGCCTTTAACGACCCGTTGATTGACAATAAAGACTCTAAAAAACGTTATCGCGCTGATGTGTTAATTGAAGACTATTGTGCTAAACTAGAAGGCAAAATTGAAAAGGAAGTCAAAAAAGCTGAAAAGCGCTTTGGGGATGCTTTTAATAAGTCTGAATTTGTTTCCACAAACCCACGTGTTTTAGGCTATCAAGAAAAGATAAACACAACCTTATCTAGAATGGCAAAATCTTTAGAAAATGAAGATTTAGCTGATGTAAAAGCATTGATTGAAGAGTTGGAGATTGCAGACCCTTTATCTGGCAGTAAAAATTGGACTGAGGTTAAACAATTTAATTTAATGTTTGGCACCAAATTAGGAGCGTCTGCCGAGCATGCTACGGATTTATTTTTACGCCCAGAAACCGCTCAAGGTATCTTTGTCAACTTTTTGAATGTTCAAAAAACAGGGCGAATGAAGATTCCTTTCGGGATTGCGCAAACTGGGAAAGCCTTTAGAAATGAAATCGTAGCCAGACAGTTTATTTTCAGAATGCGTGAATTTGAGCAAATGGAAATGCAATTTTTTATTAAACCAGGTACACAATCCGAATGGTACGAGCATTGGAAAGAAGCGCGCATGAAATGGCATTTGTCGCTAGGTATGGGAGAAGAAAACTATCGTTTTCACGACCACGAAAAATTAGCACATTATGCAGATGCAGCTTCGGATATTGAGTTTAAATTTCCTTTTGGTTTTAAAGAATTAGAAGGTATACACTCACGTACAGATTTCGATTTAAAAGCACATGAAGAATACTCAGGAAAGAAGCTTCAATACTTCGATCATGAGGAAAATGCTAGTTACACTCCTTATGTTTTAGAAACATCGATTGGACTGGACAGAATGTTCCTAGCTGTGTTTTCTAACGCTTTAGTAGAAGAAGAATTAGAAAATAACACAACTAGAACGGTATTAAAGCTCCCTGCTGTTTTAGCACCAACAAAAGCAGCAGTTCTTCCCCTAGTTAAAAAAGATGGGCTACCAGAAATCGCACAAAAAATTGTGGATGACTTAAAGTGGGATTTTAATGTTACTTATGATGAAAAAGATGCTGTTGGCAGACGTTATAGACGACAAGATGCCAATGGCACACCATTTTGTATCACAGTAGATCATGACACTTTAGAAGATAGCACGGTAACCATTCGCCATAGAGACTCTATGGAGCAATCTCGTGTTAAGATAGAAGACTTAAAAACCCTCATTAAGAAAGAAGTGGATGTGAAGGAATGGTTGAAGAAGATGTAGTACATTTCATATAGATTTGCTTATGTACTTATTATTGAATAATTTGTACAAAAATGCTTACTTAATATGAAAAAGATTATACTGTTGGGGCAACTTTGCGCCCTAATGTCAACATCATTCGCTCAACTAAGTTTTGAAAATACAGCAATTTCTAGAGGTATTGATTTTACTTGCGGTACAACTTATAATGGCAATGGAGTATCCTTTTATGATTTTGACGGTGATGGCTGGGATGACATTTCTTTTGCATCAGAAGATGGAAGTGAATTAGCATTTTATAAAAATATTGATGGCTTAGGCTTCGTACCTATAAATCTTAATTTAAGAGACTCTGCTAACAACTTGATAAACTACCAATCTAAACAAATTAATTGGGTAGATTTTGACAATGATGGTGATAAAGATCTTTTTGTCACTAGTAATGATACAGGAAATAAACTATTCAGGAATAATGGCAATCTGATTTTCGAGGATATTACTTCAAGTGCTGGGTTTCCTTCAACAGATTTAAATACTTATGGAGCCTCTTGGGGGGATTATAACAATGACGGTTTTTTGGACGTGTTTATTTCTAATAGGGACCCTATTGTTTCTTCAGTTACTCCAAACTATTTATATAAAAATAATGGGGATGGTACTTTTACAGATGTTTCTGTAGAAGCTGGTATTGATAGGTCAAAACATGCCTCTTTTTGTTCAGCTTGGATTGATATTAATAATGATGGGTGGCAAGATCTTTATATCTCAAATGACAAAAGAAATTTTGACCATAATAAAAATTTAATGTATAAGAATAATGGTGATGGTACTTTTACAGATATCAGTGCCTCATCAAATACAGATATTTTAATAGACGCCATGACTGTCACTGTAGGCGACTATAACCGAGATGGTTATTTTGACATCTATGTCACCAATGCTGGCGAATGTGTTTTGCTAAAAAATAATGGAGATGAAACCTTTACTGATGTTGCAGAAAGTACAGGTACTGATTGGCTAAGTTTTTCATGGGGTGCCATTTGGTTAGATGGCGAAAATGATATGGACTTAGATCTTTTTGTTAGCAGTACTGATAATGTTATGCCTATGTCAACGGTATATTATGAAAACGATGGAAATGGTAGTTTTACAGCTCCAGGCGGAATAGGGTTTGATAGTGATGAAGGCTATAGTCACTCAAACGCTATTGGTGATATTAACAATGATGGCTTAGTTGATTTTGTGGTAACAAATACAGAAGATCAGAATATCTATTTATGGGAAAATAAAAGTACTACAACAAATAACTGGCTAAAAGTAAAATTACAAGGCACTTTAAGTAATAAAGATGGTATTGGTTCTGTCATAGAAATTTCAGTGAATGGCGAAAAACAGTATCATTATACTAATTGCGGCGAAGGTTATTTGTCTCAAAATTCTTCTTCAGAATTTTTTGGAATAGGAACAAATACAGTCATTGATTATATTAAAGTCACTTGGTTAAGCGGAATAGTGGATGTAATTAACAACGTCAGTGCAAACCAATTAATTACAGTTGTAGAAGGTAATAATGCATTAAATTTGAACGATAAAGAGATTTTAAAAGTAGAGCTATCGCCTAACCCTGCAGCATCTTCTATAAAAATTAAATCACCCGTTCAAATCAGTAAGTTAAGTATTTATAACGTGCTTAATCAAAACATATTAAATCAATCCCCTAGAGGACAATCATTCGATATAAACATAGAAAATCTTAAGTCAGGATTATACTTAATAATATTAGAAAGTAATGAGGGTCTAACAACCAAAAAATTTATTAAGAAATAAAATATCCACTTTTCGGAACATATAACTTGCTTTAAAAATAAGCCTTCAATTGCACAGTACCTGTGTGAATCGTCTTTGAAGTTTCTGTTTTACGACCCAAATAATTAAGATTTAAATCTAAAAACTTAGTCAATTTTTTCTGAACTAATAGACTCCACGTAAAGTTTGTTCCTGGCTGTAATCCTTCTAATATCTGATACGCAACTGGTGTATTGGCATTACCTTCATAATCATTCTTAAACACATTAAACTCACCAATCAATCCTAACTTTTGAGCATTATTAAAATTGAAAGACAACCCATAATTATTCTGATTGAGCTGTTCAAAATTACCTATTTGGTTTTGCTTTTGAGTGTATTGATAAAAAATATCAAACTGTGCATTTTCACTAAAGAGGTAGGATAATTTAGGCTGGAATTGCTCTGAATTCAGTTCAAAATTTCGTGAGATAAAATTTTCATTCAAGCTTTCATTGTCTTCAAAATTTGTAGTCACATTTAGCAGCCAACTCTCACCAAACTTGTGGTTAAAATTCACTTGATGGCTTCGAAGGTTATTCTGCTGTGACCCTGTAGCCAAAAGATTCTGTGTTCGGTTAGTTAAAAACGTATATGAAGTGGTGTATTTCTGCTTTCCTCTATTGAAAAAGACAACATTTCTCAGACTCACATTCAACCCTAATCGATCACGTTCACTATCTTCTGAATCGCTCAAAGCTTTAAACGGATTTAAATTAAAGTCATTTCCGTTTCGCCTCACTTTATTATCTACTAAAAACGCTGTCTGATTATAAAAATGAGACCAGAACTTTTGAGTCTTGTTTTCAGAAACTGCCCAAGGTTGTGGGTTAAATGTTAAGGTGTGGCTATATCTGTTTTGGTGTGTCCTCACAAAAACACGATTTGGCAATAATATCCTGATGTATTGTCCTTGATCCTGAAATTGAGCAATTTCAAATTCATCCAATTCTTGAATACCGTTATTATTATAATCATTCCAGGTATAGGCTCCCTGGCCAGGTTCTACAGCAACGTAAGTAAAATCTTGTTGTGGTAACGTTCCAGAATTAGTTTCAAAATTCATGTTCGATATAAGAACCCCTTTAAATAGTTTCTGATTGTAACTCAACCTACTATTAAGCGACGATTCATCTTCAATGGATTCATCAGTAAATT
The DNA here is from genome assembly GCF_046720935.1 of Winogradskyella sp. A3E31. NCBI lineage: Bacteria > Pseudomonadati > Bacteroidota > Flavobacteriia > Flavobacteriales > Flavobacteriaceae > Winogradskyella > Winogradskyella sp. A3E31. The sequence goes on along the minus strand of NZ_JBHNWH010000004.1, from coordinate 39,244 downwards.
TTAAGGTTCTGTAGTTAGCAAACAACTGTAAGGTTGTGTTGTCTGTTTGAATGAATCTGGACTTTAAATAATAGGTGTTTGAAGTATTCACCCGTTCCAGATTATTATTTCTTAAACTATCATTGACACGATACTTGTAACCCACTTCCGCAAAAACTGCCGTAGAATCCCCAACACCTACAAAACCCTCGTAAGTAAAGAAGTTTTGGCTTAGAGCAGTTAAGTTTTGGGTTTCTGTTTCTCGCTGTTCATTAGCTTCTAAAGCTAATTTTGCCCCAATCCATTTTTTGTTTTTCCCATATACCACTCGGTTAAAAGACCTTAAAAAATCAGAAGTATTGATAGAACTCTCTGCTTTTAGGTAACTAGATTTTGAAAATAGATTCAGGTTTTTAAAGCGTAAATCCCCAATAAGATTATGACGATTACCGTTAAAATTCTCTGAGAAATTAAGGTGTTCAAAAGTATAGGAAGCAACACCTTTATTTTGATGTGACAATTGTAATCCTGAATTTAATAATATTTGGTCACCTTCTGGTAGTTCCAAATTCCAATCCCGATTAAATTCGGGCCTATAAAGTCTTTGAATGTTTACAAAATTAGACTGAATATAATCCACATCACCAATTGCATTTAAGTTCCAAGAACTGTCAGTTTTCACAAGGGTTTGTTCCATCTTCAATTTTCCTGCAAAGCCATCGTTATTGCCATCGTCTAAACCTGAAAATAAATTAAGATCATTTTTACTTCCCGATAATTCAAAATTGATATTCGTTTTTTCTGAAGGTTGATAATGACCATTCAACGTTGCCAATTGCAATCTCACTGGAGCAATTAACTGAACTACGGGCTCATAGTTTCCTTGAGGAATCCCGGCAATCGGAGCAACATACTCATAAATAGTATTGACAGCATTTGTAGAACTGACCACATAATTACCCATGTTGTCACCAATCAATGAAAACGTAACATTAAATAATTCATCTTCAGGATTATTGGAAAACACGAAAATCTCTTCAGTCCCAGACAGTTCTTTTCGGTATAAAATCCTGTTTTCAGAAAAGTCGGTTTCGGATGCTGATGGAGCTACCATCTGCGTTCTATCATCACCTGCATCCGCTAAAATTTGTACTTGTTCCGTCGATAAATTTTGTTGCAAAGGTTGATTTTTTGCATCACTCTCAGAATACACAGACACATTTAGTTTTAGTTTTTCTGAATTGTAACTACCCCCACCATAAACTATAAATCTTGAATAGTTTCTGTCTGTAAATTGGTAATCGACCGTAATTCTCATTTCAGAAGTAATCGGGAATGTTGAATTAAAAAGAATTTCACCAGCATTGTAATCTATAATGTAATCCTCATTTTCACCACGTTGAATAGGCACACCATTAACATACACGGTTTCGCTACCAGAAACAACCAAAACAAACAATTCGTTATTGGGGCCTCTCAATTTATAAGGCCCTTGGTTTCCTTCTTGAGCCGTAAACTGACTTGTAGTAAACTGCCCACGCACCAATGCTCCTGAAGCAAACACATTAGTCTTATCACTTAAATTGGCATTGACAAATAGCCCTTGCACACGTTTACTAAAACTATTAAAATAGCTGTCCGTATTGACTAAGTCGATATCCCCTGCTCTAATTCGCCAGTCTTGACTTTCTAATTCTATAAACACTTGGTCGAATTCATCCAATCGTTGGGAATAACCACTTTCTTGTAGCGGAATATTAGCATCTTGTATGGACGCCCTAAGTGTTACTTTGTCATTTAGCTTACCTGAAATTTGAAGATCCAATTCGCTATTTAACACAGAGTTTTGATTATTGCCTATGGTCACGCCTCGAGAAATACTTCCCGAGGTTGTTAAGCCATCAAAAGGAGTAAAGCTATTTTGACGAGTGTCCTGCCTTAAACTATACAAGCGCTGCAACCCTTCGGTATCTTCTAAAATAACAGACTCATCAAGCTGTTTGTAGGTTTTTGTCACAAACTTAGGATAACGCAAGTATTCAATAATGACGGTATCTATTTGAGTGGATTCTTTAAAATAAAGGGTGGCTTTAGAAAAATCGATGGTGTATAAGGAAGAGTCAAGCTCAGTATTCAGCTTAGTTTTTAGTTTAAAAAATTTCGGATTGATACTGAAACTATCAATAACAATAGAATCTTTTACAGCTACTTTCTTTGAGCGATACGTGTCGTTTTTCTCTTGGGAAAATCCCAAAACCGAAAACAGTATAAAAAGCAGCTTAAAAGTAAACTTCATCTAAATGAATAACTTCGCAATTGGTGAAATATTTTATGGTTAATTCCACCTTAAAATAGTCGTATAAAAGTACTGCATTATTTATTTTAGCTGAAATTGATTTATCCTGTTTACAAATAATAAAAACAACATACATGAAAATTGCTTCTTATAACGTCAATGGTATTAGAGCTGCCTTAAGAAAAGGATTTATAGATTGGTTAAAAGCTGCTGATCCCGACGTTATTTGCTTACAAGAAATTAAAGCTCAAGAAGATCAACTCGATTTAGAGATCTTTAAAGATGCCGGTTATCACTATAATTACTGGTTTAGTGCTCAAAAGAAAGGCTACAGCGGTGTTGCCATTTTAAGCAAAACCGAACCTAATAACGTCTCTTTTGGAACAGGAATTACGTCTATGGATATGGAGGGACGCAACCTTAGAGCTGATTTTCCTGCCCGAACTGCAGGCGGGAACGGTGTGTCTATTATGAGTCTGTACTTACCATCAGGCACCAATGATGCCAGATTACAGCATAAGTTTGATTATATGGCGATGTTTCAAGATTATGTCAATGAACTAAAAAAGGAGCATCCTAACCTCATTATTTTGGGCGATTATAATATTTGTCATGAAGAAATTGACATTCACAATCCAAAAATGAAAGGGGTGTCAGGTTTTTTACCCGAAGAGCGTGAATGGTTAGGTAATTTTATTGACAGCGGATTTATTGATTCGTTTAGACATTTAAATCCTGAGTCACAACAATATACATGGTGGAGTTACCGTGCCAATGCTAGAGCCAATAACAAAGGTTGGCGTTTGGATTATGCCATGGCCTCAAAACCATTACAAGAAAAATTAAAACGATGCGTTATCCTTTCGGAAGCAATGCATAGTGATCATTGCCCAATACTAGTTGAAATTGATAATTAATTAAAATTTAAACATGATTAAAAAACTCTCATTAATAGCACTTACAGTAGGGTTATGTACATCCTGCGTTTCAAAAAAATTATATACAGATCTCGAAGAACGATATGCTGATTTAAAAAAAGAACAGCGAAGTTTAGCTGATGAAAATGAATCGCTTTCAAAAGTAAAAAATCAGCTCGAAAATGATTTGGACAAACTTCAAACAGCCTACGATAAAGCGGTTTCAGAACGAGACCAATTAAAATCTGAGTTAGCCGCAACAAAGACCAATCTCGAAAATTTAAAGGCATCATACCAGGCGCTTGAAGAAAATAGCTCTGCTGCCATTGCTGAAAACTCAAAGAAAAACAGAGAGCTTTTAGCCCAACTCGAAGCAAAAGAGCAAGCCTTAGCCGCCGAGAGTGAACGGCTTAATAAACTTCAGAAAGAATTAGAAAATAGATCTAAGCGTGTTGCTGAATTAGAAAGTGTTATTGCCAGCAAAGATGCAGCGATGACCAAACTTAAAGATGCCATTTCTAAAGCCTTGACCAACTTTGAAGGTAAAGGACTTACTGTAGAGCAACGCGATGGAAAAGTTTATGTCTCTATGGAAAATAAGCTTTTATTCCAATCAGGCAGTTGGTCTGTTGGTTCAGAAGGACGACAAGCTGTACAACAGTTGGGGGCTGTTTTAGCTGAAAATCCTGAAATTGCAATTCTAATAGAAGGACACACAGATAATGTGCCTTACAAAGGAAACGCTCAGTTAAGCGGCAACTGGGACTTATCAACCAAACGTGCCACGGCTATTGTGAATATTCTAAGAGAGAACAATGCAATTAATCCTGAAAACCTAACTGCTGCTGGTCGTGGAGAATATGCCCCAATCGCAACAAATGACACCGCAGAAGGCAGAGCAAAAAACAGAAGAATTGAAGTGATTTTGACGCCTAAGTTAGATGAGATTTCTAAACTTTTGAATGAAATTTAAAACATAAACTCCCTAGAAGAGATTTAGACCTTTCAGCTTCGATAAACTGAAAGGTCTTCTTATTTTTGTGTCTATTCGATTGATGGTGACTTAGGCTCTCGAAGTCACCAAAACTAAAAACAGTCATTTCGAGAGCCTCAATGACCAACTTAAAATTTACAATGAAATACACCAACTTACCACATACAGATATTAAAGTCAGTAAAATTTGTCTCGGCACCATGACTTGGGGAAATCAGAACACCCAAGAGGAAGGCTTTGAGCAGATGGATTTGGCTCTTGATAAAGGCGTTAATTTTTTTGACTGTGCAGAATTGTATCCTGTCCCTGCAAATGCTGAAACCTATGCCGATACAGAACGTATTATTGGTAATTGGTTTAAAAAAACAGGCAAGAGAAGCAATGTTATTTTAGCGACTAAAATTGCTGGCCCTGGTGACTACACAGCCCATATTAGAACCACAGGTTTTAGCAAACAAGCCTTGAATGAAGCTGTAGAAGAAAGTTTAAAACGTTTAAAAACAGATTACATTGACCTCTATCAATTACACTGGCCAGAGCGGGAGACAAACACTTTTGGCCAAAGAGATTATAAACATAACCCCAACGATAGCTGGGAGGATAATTTTAATGAAATTCTTCATAATCTTGATGAATTAATCAAAAGTGGTAAGATACGTCATGTAGGTCTTTCTAACGAAAAAGCTTGGGGAACGATGCGCTATTTGGAAGAAACTAAAAAGCATCAACTCCCTAGAATGATTACCATACAAAATTCATACTCTCTTTTAAATAGAACCTTTGAAGGAGATTTGGCAGAAGTTGCTCATCGTGAGGATATAGGACTTTTGGCCTATTCACCCATGGCATGTGGAGTTCTTTCAGGGAAATACATAAAAGGTACTGCAAGAGAAAATGCTAGGCTAAATCTGTTCCCTCGTTTTTCAAGATATAGTAGTGAGCAATGTACCGAAGCAACAAAACACTATTTAAAAATTGCCGAAGATAATGGCATGACCCTCGCCCAAATGTCGTTAGCCTTTGTAAACCAACGTCCTTTTGTAACAAGTAATATTATAGGCGCAACATCGATTGAACAGCTTAAGGAAAATATAGATTCTATTAATGTGGAACTTTCCCCTGAAGTTATGAGTGCTATTGAAAATGTACATTCTACAATTCCTAATCCAGCGACTTAATTAAAATAAGCAATAAAAGAGGTTAGTCAGCATAATTTAACTCGCCTTTTGCCTCTTTTTCTTTAAATTCCTTTACTAATTCTAATGCATCCGGTATAACATCGCTGCATAATATGATTAGTGAGCCTTCAACTGCATTTTTCACAGCATATTTAATGGCTTCTTTTTCAGACGGAATGATGGTTGTCTTTTTATTAGGGTCCTTCATCTTAATACCATCATCGAGCATTTTAATAAGTTCTTCTTCCGTTTTTCCTCGTAAGCGCTTGTCTTGTCTAATGATAATTTCATCAAACATTTCTGCTGCAATTGCACCCATTTCGTTATTATCTTCTACTCGTCGATCCCCGATGCCTGCAATAATTCCGACTTTAACAGTGCATTCCAATTCATTTGTAAATTTTTGAAGTGCTCGCATTCCCGCAGGATTATGAGCATAATCTAACAAGATGGAGAATTTATTGAACTTAAAGAGATTTAATCGCCCTGGTGTCTGTGTTGCTGAAGGTATAAATGTTTCGAGAGCTGCCTTCATGTCTTCAATTCTTATGCCTTGTACGTGGGCTGCTAAAACTGCTGCTAATACATTTTGAATCATGAATTTTGCTTTTCCGCCATAAGTCAATGGAATATTCTCAGCTTCCATGATTCGCATTTTCCATTCACCTCTACAAATGGTTACAAATCCATTTTCGTAAACTGCCGTAATACCATTTAGACGCTGTAGTGCCTTTATTCTTGGATTGTCTTCATCCATAGAAAATAAAGCAACATTGCAATTTACAGAACGACGCATGTCGTAAACCAAATCGTCATCTGCATTTAAAATGGCATAACCATCTGGCAAAACAGTTTCTGGCACAACACCTTTAACACGTGCTAATTGTTCAACAGTATGAATTCCCTTAAGCCCTAAATGATCCGCAGCGACATTAGTAACAACAGCAACATCACATTTTTTAAAGCCAAGACCTGCTCTTAAAAGACCTCCTCTTGCACATTCTAAAACCGCAAAATTTACAGTTGGATCTTTGAGCACAAACTCTGTACTGGCTGGACCTGTACAATCGCCTGTCATCAGTAATCTATTTTGGATATAAACGCCGTCACTCGTTGTATAACCTACGCGATAGCCTTTCATTTTAGCAATATGTGCCATTAAGCGGGACGTTGTAGTTTTTCCGTTTGTCCCTGTAATCGCTACAATCGGAATACGACCAGTATCTCCTTGCTTTGGAAATAATTTATCAATGACTGGGGCAGCCACATTACGAGGTAAACCAGACGTTGGTGCTAAGTGCATTCTAAACCCTGGCCCCGCATTTACCTCCAAAACAGCTCCACCTGTTTCAGATAAAGGTTTAGAAATATCAGTTGTCATGATATCTATACCACAAATATCTAAATCAATGATTTTAGAAATACGTTCCGCCATACTTACATTAGCTGGATGAACAATATCAGTAACATCCTCAGCTGTTCCGCCAGTACTTAAATTTGCGGTATCCTTTAAAATTAATTTTTCTCCTTTTGGAAGAACACTATCTAGAGTATAACCAGCATCTTTTATAATAGTTTTAGTTAAATCGTTGACCGTAATCTGCGTTAGCACTTTTTCGTGACCGTAACCACGCCTTGGATCTTTATTTGTAATGTCTATTAAACGTTCAACAGAGGATTCTCCATCTCCAATAACATGTGCTGGTGTACGCACTGCTGCCGCAACCAACTGGTTGTTTATAACTAAAAGCCTATAATCTTGTCCAACAATATGCTTTTCTACAATAATTGCACCACTCCGCGAACTGTTTTTGGCTTGTCTAAACGCCTCAAGTGCGTCATCATAATTATTAATATCTACTGTAATTCCGCGTCCGTGGTTACCATCTATCGGTTTAATCACCAATGGGTAACCAACGTAACGACAAGCGTCTTCCAAACTCCCTTCTCTTCTGATAATATCTCCTCGTGGCACTTCAACTTCAGCTTGTTCGAGTAAGTATTTTGTATCCTCTTTATCACAAGCCAACTCTACGCCAATGCTACTTGTTTCGCTAGTTACAGTCGCTTGTATACGCTTTTGGTTCGCCCCATAACCTAATTGGCAAAGCGAATATTTATTCAGTCTAATCCATGGAATGCCTCTAGATTCTGCTTCCTCAACAATAGAACCTGTACTTGGTCCCAAACGATCCCTTTCACGAAGTTCTCTCATTCGCTGAATGTCGTCTTCCAAATTATAATCTTCGGCGGCAATTAAAGCGTTACAAATATTAACAGCAGCTTCTGCGGCATAGCGTCCTACGGATTCCTCCATATATGAAAACACTACATTATAAACTCCTACCTCACCATAGCCTCTGGTTCGCCCAAAGCCTGTGTCCATTCCTGCTAAAGTCTGTATTTCTAAAGCAATATGCTCAATGACGTGACCCATCCAAGTACCTTCGTCAACACGCATAAAAAAGCCACCTTCACAACCTTCAGAACACCGATGCGAATACATACTTGGAAACATTGCCTTTAATCGCTCCGAGAATCCTGAAATTTTGTTTGTCGGATACTCTTCCATTTTTTCGAGATCAAGCACCATCACGATTAATTTATGACGTCTAACAGACCAATAATTAGGGCCTCGCATAGCATTTATTTCACGTATTTTCATTTAATTTGGTTTGATTTCGGTTAGCGAAAGATTATAAATATAGGGTATTTCAATAAAAAAAATGGCTTATTTTTGCCCAATATTTTTAGACCGTAATTATGCAGAAGATAAAGGGAACATTAATACCTATTGGAGGAAATGAAGATAAAGGTATTGAAGATGACGAAATGTACACCCAAGACTTTATTGAAGATGGTATTTTATACCATGTCGTCAATGAAGCTGGTGGTACTGATGCCAATATTGTTATCATTCCCACAGCATCTAGTATCCCTGTTGAGGTTGGCGAAAGCTACATAAAAGCTTTTGCTACTCTAGGTTGTGAGAATATTACCGTTCTAGATATTAGGTCTAAAGAGGATTCTGAATCAGAACGCTCTATAGAGCTTATTAAAAATGCAAATTGTATAATGTTCTCTGGAGGTAACCAGTCTAAGATTACCAACAAAATTGGTGGATCAACCATTCATAAAATTCTAGTTGACCGCTATAAAAATGAAAAAGGTTTTGTCATTGCTGGCACAAGTGCTGGAGCAATGGCTATGGCAAGCGAAATGATTGCTGGTGGTAGTGCTTCCGAATCTTTTGTAAAAGGTGCAGTAAAAATGTATAAAGGCTTAGGGTTGATTCCTGAGCTAGTAATTGACACTCATTTTATACGTCGAGGTCGATTTGGAAGACAATCTGAAGCTATCGCAAAATTCCCTAATCTTTTAGGCATTGGTCTTGCGGAAGACACAGGGATGATAATTAAAAATGGAAATGACTTTACAGTTATAGGCTCTGGGATGGTTATTGTTTTTGATGGCCAATCATTTACTCATAACAATGAAAAGGTTTTAGAGGAAGGCACACCAATGACGATTGCCAATATGACCGTTCATGTACTTTCCAATGGTGATCAGTACAATATTAAGGAAAGAAAAGTTTCGGTATTGCCAATAGAAGCACCTTTTATTTAGTTGTGCTAATACAAGGATTAGTCTTTGTAAATAGAAATTTCTTCTTTCTCTTTTGAAGATTTACTGGCTCTATACATGCCTTCTGTATTAAAAGGCATGGCGATATTTCCATCAGAATCTACAGCAATTAAGCCCCCATCACCATTTATCTCTAGTATGCGGTGGTGAATCACCTCTTCTGTAGCTGCTTCTAAACTCAACCCTTTATGCTCCATTAAACAGGATACATCATAAGCTACAACACCTCTAATGAAGAACTCTCCACTGCCCGTACAACTCACAGCACACGTTTTATTGTTTGCATAATTACCAACACCAATCATTGGTGAATCTCCAACTCGTCCCCATTTTTTATTCGTCATACCGCCAGTGGAAGTGGCAGCCGCAATGTTGCCGTTTTGGTCACATGCCACTGCGCCAACAGTACCGAATTTTCCTTCTTTCTTTACACTATGGTCTAGCTGAAAAGTATCACTATCCTTTATACCTTGCCATTGTTGATAGCGTACTTCATCATAAAAATAATCGGGAGATTCCAATTCATATCCTAAATCATTAGCAAATTTCATGGCTCCTTCACCCGCTAAAAACACATGATAACTTTTATCCATGACGTCTCTTGCCAGAGAAACGGGGTTTTTAATTCCTGTGATTAAAGATACTGCTCCAGCATTCAATGTTTCTCCATCCATTATGGCAGCATCCATTTCATGAGTACCTTCTGCTGTAAAAACTGAACCTTTTCCTGCATTAAATAATGGTGAATCTTCTAATAATTTTACGGCTACTTCAACAGCATCTGTTGCCGACCCTCCATTTTTCAAAACTTCAAATCCAGTATCCCTGGCTACTTTTAAAGCATTTCTATATTCAGCCTCTAATGCTTCTGTCATTAGCCCTTTAACAAGTGTGCCAGCACCTCCGTGTATTGCTATGGAATACGTTTTCATATCTAAAATTTGATTGCGGAAAATTACAAATTGCATTTTAATTAAACGCTTTAGTTTTTGTAGTTTTATAGACTTCAAAATTAAATTTCATGTCCGATCAAAAACGTCTTTTTCTAGTTGATGCTTATGCCTTAATTTTTAGAGGGTATTACGCTTTCATTAAAAATCCTCGAATCAATTCAAAAGGTGAAGACACCTCTGCCATTATGGGCTTTATGAACTCCCTTTTAGACGTCATAAAACGAGAAAGGCCTGATCATTTAGCGGTATGTTTTGATAAAGGTGGTAGTGTGGACAGAGTTGAAATGTTTGAAGCCTATAAGGCTAACAGAGATGAAACCCCCGAGGGTATAAGAACGGCCATTCCTCATATATGTAATATTCTTGAAGCCATGCATATTCCTATTATGGTCAAAGAAGGTTTTGAAGCTGATGATGTCATAGGAACCCTATCCAGACAAGCCGAAAAGGAAGGCTATAAAACCTTTATGGTGACTCCAGATAAGGATTTTGCACAACTCGTTACTGATAATATTTTTATGTATCGCCCTGTTTTTGGTGGCGGTTATGAAACATGGGGCATCCCAGAAGTACAAAAGAAATTTGAAGTTGTTGATCCTCTACAGGTTATTGATTTTTTAGGGATGATGGGAGACTCTTCGGATAATATCCCTGGGCTTCCTGGTGTTGGGGAAAAGACTGCAAAAAAATTCATCAAGCAGTTTGGTAATATGGAAGGGCTTTTAGCCAATACAGACCAGCTTAAAGGTAAGATGAAAGAAAAAGTTGAAGCGAATGCAGAACTCGGTCTTCTTTCCAAGAAATTAGCGACCATAATGCTGGATGTCCCTGTGACGTTTAATGCTAAAGATTTTGAATTAGACCATCCCGACGTAGAAAAAGTTAAAGAGATATTTCAAGAACTTGAGTTCAGAAGACTTACGGATAATTTTTTAAAGACTTTTGCTCCTCAAGAAGAGAGTGCAAAGGTGGCCTCGAGTGACCTCAGCCAACAAAGTTCAAATAAAAAAAGTACACTGGCGGCTGAGGTCTCTCGAAGCCAGAAATCTGCTGGTGCTGGTCAATTTTCATTGTTTGGGGGTGAAGACACAAATGATGCAGATACTGAAACAAGTTCAGCATTAAAAAGAAAGACCTCCGAAACAACCTCTCACTTCTACCAAAGCGTTGCTCCTGGTATGGCGATGAAATTATTTTTAAAAAATTTAATGAACCAAAGCTCTGTTTGTTTCGATACAGAAACAACAAGTTTAAATCCTTTAGAGGCAGAGTTAGTTGGCATCGCATTTTCTTGGGAAGCGGGTAAAGGGTTTTATGTACCTTTTCCTGCCCGCGTGTCGCCTGAAGCTTCAGCGGAGGCACAAGATAAAAAAGAAGCACAGGCTCTTATTGAAGAACTTCGACCATTTTTTGAGAGTGAAACCATAGAAAAGATTGGTCAGAATTTAAAGTACGATATAAAAGTATTAGCCAAATACAATATTGAGGTTAAAGGCAAACTATTCGATACCATGTTAGCGCATTATTTGATTAATCCAGACATGCGACATAATATGGATGTGTTAGCAGAAACCTATCTCAACTACACACCAATTTCAATCTCTGAGCTGATAGGTAAAAAAGGGAAGAATCAACTTTCTATGCGAGAGGTTCCTCTTGAAAAACAAACGGAATATGCTGTTGAAGATGCTGATATTACACTGCAGCTTAAAGAACATTTTCAAAAAGAATTAGGCGAAGCCAACACGCAAAAACTGTTCGATGATATTGAAATACCCCTACTGCGTGTATTGGCCGCTATGGAATTAGAAGGCATCAATCTCGATAAAGACTTTCTAAACTCTCTATCAGAAGCTCTCAATAACGATATTGCAGAACTGGAGAAAAAGATATATGATGCTGCTGGCGAAGAATTTAATATTGCATCCCCAAAGCAATTGGGTGTGATTTTATTTGAAAAAATGAAGTTGGTCGATAAGCCTAAAAAAACAAAAACTGGTCAATATAAAACGAGTGAAGATATTTTATCTTATCTAGCTAAAGACCATGAAATTATTCAGAATATTTTGGACTTTAGAGGCTTAAGTAAATTAAAGAGCACTTATGTCGATGCGCTTCCGCTTCAAGTTGAAGAGTCTACAGGACGTGTCCATACGGATTATATGCAAACCGTTGCAGCAACAGGTAGATTGAGCAGTAATAACCCTAACCTTCAAAATATCCCAATTAGAACGGAACGTGGTCGTCAAGTGAGAAAGGCTTTTGTGCCACGGAATGAAGATTATACATTATTAGCGGCAGATTACAGTCAGATAGAATTACGAATCATCGCTGCGTTGAGCGAAGAAGAAACGATGATTGAGGCTTTTAAGAATGGGGAGGACATTCATGCATCAACGGCCTCAAAAGTGTTTAATGTTCCTATTGATGACGTTACACGAGAACAGCGAAGTAATGCTAAAACAGTAAATTTCGGGATTATCTATGGTGTTTCTGCATTTGGTCTAAGTAATCAAACGGATCTATCTCGTAGTGAGTCTAAAGAACTCATTGACACCTACTATGCGACCTATCCAAAGCTGAGAAATTATATCCAAGATCAGGTGGATTTTGCCCGTGATAATGGTTACGTCCAAACTGTATTGGGTCGTCGCCGTTATTTAAAAGATATTAACTCTAGGAACGCTGTTGTGCGAGGAGCTGCAGAGCGTAACGCTGTTAATGCTCCAATCCAAGGAAGCGCTGCTGATATCATTAAGATTGCGATGATAAATATTTTTGAAAAACTAAAAGCGGGTAATTACAAATCTAAAATGTTGCTTCAAGTACATGATGAATTAGTGTTTGATATTTACAAGCCAGAATTGGAAGAATTAAAAACACTCATCAAATCTAAAATGGAAAATGCTTTTGAACTGGCAGTGCCTCTAGATGTGGAATTGGATATTGGGGATAACTGGCTGGAGGCGCATTAAAGTAATTACAAGCCTTAATTATTTAAGGAGTGGTAAAAATTTCCCTATTTTTATAGTTCACTTTTGCCTCAAAGGTTTATGAATGTTCTAAAGGTTATTATCTATTTCTCAATTTTCAAATACCCATTGAAAAAAGAGGAGATATTTGCCTTTTCCTCAAAGCAACATATCGAAGATGTTGAAAAGGAACTTCAATCACTTTTAGAAAAAAAGATAATTTACAAATTAGGTGATTTCTATTCTGATAAAAACGATTCGTCTCTGGTTGAACGAAGATTGAAAGGCAATAAGATGGCACTTGAAGTGATGCCAAAAGCCTTAAAAAGTGCAAAGTTAATTGCTGCTTTTCCGTTTGTAGAATCCGTAGCTATATCTGGCGCATTATCCAAAATGTATTTTGACGAAGAAGGTGATGTTGATTTTTTTATCATTACAAAACCAAATCATTTATGGCTGTCAAGAACCTTGTTGGTACTTTATAAAAAAGTCTTTCTTCTCAACTCTAAAAAATATTTTTGCGTTAATTATTTTGTAGGATCCAGCCACCTTAAAATTCAAGAACAGAATAAATTTACAGCTACAGAATTGGTGACTTTACTTCCAATTTACGGCAAATCTATATTTTCTGACTTTATTAAGACCAATCAATGGGCGTTTGACTTTTACCCCAACAAAACAATAGATTTTAGTTTTATTAAGGAAGCAAGGTCAAAACCGATTTGGAGTAAATCAATAGAACTAATTTTTGGTAATACACTTGGAGAGCGTTTTGATAAGTCCTTAAAAGCCCTCACCATAAAAAAATGGAAGTCTAAATTTAAACACTTGGATAAAGACGTCTTTGAAATTGCTATGAAATCGACTAACGATGTTTCTAAACATCATCCTCAAGATTTTCAATCGCAAGTTATTGTTCGCCTCAACAAGCAATATGATGATAAGAATAAAGCCTATAATCTAAATTTATCGAAAGAAAATGCTTGATGTTGTATTTTCACATTCGTACTACTATAAATTTGACACCAAACAGTGGAACAATAAAACTCCTTATCCACCATTAGGTACCATTTATGCAGCTTCGTATCTAAGGGAAAATTGTTTAAGCGTTGGACTTTTCGACACCAACCTTTTAGATGATCCTAAGCATGTAAAATTATATTTAGAAACCCATCAACCACGATTTTTTGTACTCTACGATGATGGCTTCAATTATCTCACAAAAATGTGTTTAACGACTATGCGCAATGCTGCTTTTGAGATGATAAAAATTGCTAAAAAGCAAAATTGCTGTGTAATTGTTTGTAGCTCTGACTCTACAGATCACTATGAAAAATACTTAAATGGAGGTGCTGATTTTATCATTCAAGGCGAAGGAGAAGTCACGCTAAAGGAACTTCTAGAATGCATCGATAACAATGGCGATACAACTCAACTAAAAGGGATTATTTATAAAAATGAAAAAGAGATAATTAAAAATCCGAAACGACCTGTTCTCAAAGACCTTGATATGCTTCCACTACCTGCCTGGGACTTGGTAGATATTCAGTCTTATAAAGACGTTTGGGCAAGTGGTGGGAATGAATTTACGTTAAATATCGCTACAACAAGAGGCTGCCCCTTTAAATGCAATTGGTGTGCAAAACCTATATACGGTAATCGGTATAATTCGCATTCGCCGGAATATATTGTAAAACATCTTAAATTTTTATCAGACACTTATGGAGTCAATCGGTTTTGGATGTGCGATGACATCTTTGGGTTAAAGCCCAATTGGGTTCAAAACTTTAATATAGAGTTGCAAAAAGAGCAGCTATCCATTTCATATTACATCCAAAGTCGTGTTGATTTATTATTGAAAGAAGATACCATCGATGCGTTAGCTGAAAGTGGATTAGAAGAGGTTTGGGTCGGTGCAGAAAGTGGCTCTCAGTCTATTTTAGATGCTATGGACAAAGGCACTACCGTTGAACAAATTTATGAAGCTACACGTTTGCTGAAAGAAAAAAACATTAGTGTCGCTTTCTTTATTCAATTTGGATACTTAGGCGAAACCAAAGAGGACATTGAAATGACCATTGCTATGATAAAGGAGTTAGTCCCCGACAATATTGGCGTCTCAGTGTCTTATCCATTACCAGGCACTAAATTCTATGATAAAGTAAAAGATGACTTAAAACTGAAAGCTAATTGGACAGATTCTGACGATTTAGACATGATGTTTTCTGGGACTTATAGTTCAGAATATTATCGGAAACTTCAACGGTATGTTCATAAAGAGTTTCGAAAAAGTCAAGGCTTTGACAACCTCAAACACTTGAGATTTAAAAAGCTGAACTCAATCCTAAAATTGGGCTATTATGTACCTTCCTCTTTTTTAGACAAAATTCAACTTAAAACCATGGTCACTAATAATGCCTAATGCTTTTGACATCACCGCTTCCCGATATGACGATGTTTTTACATTTTCAAATATTGGTAAGGCGCAACGCCGTATGGTTTTTAAATACCTGAATCCAATTATCTATCAAGACAAGAAACTCTCCATATTAGAGCTCAATTGTGGGACTGGTGAGGATGGTATTCGCTTTTCTAAATTAGGTCATCATGTTATAGCTACAGATATTTCTGAAGGTATGATTACCATTGCTAAATCAAAAACCAATACTGTCGCTTTTAAGGTTCAAGACATCAACGCTATAACTAAGGAGACATTTAATACAACTTATGATTTTATATTTTCAAACTTTGGAGGCTTTAACTGTTTAGACAAGAATGAGATTCAATCCTTTTTTAAAACTGCCAAGGACTTACTTAATCCAAATGGCAAGATTGTTTTGGTCATCATGCCAAAACACTGTCTCTGGGAAAGACTGTATTTTACATTAAAAGGAAACTTCAAAGAATCTAAACGCCGTCATACCGCCCAAAGTGTTCTTGTAGATATTGGAGGTGTAAATGTAAAGACGTGGTACCATAACCCTAAGGACATTGAATCTATTGCTAAAGGAGAATACCACATTAATACTGTAAAACCAATTGGCTTCACTATACCTCCTTCATATCTTGAAAATTCCATAGTTTCCAAACCCCCTTTTTTACCTATATTTAGATGGTTTGATTCTGTGTTTACACATCCATTTTTGGCAAAATATGCAGACCATTTTTTAATTGAATTGACAAAACATAAGTGATGAGCCTATTGCTAACACATGCGTATTACCTCTATGAGGATGCTAAGGAGCAGGCCATCATGAAACCATATCCGCCGCTGGGCTTATTATACATTTCTGCATATTTAAATGAAAGGAATATTGACAATCATGTGTTTGATTCGACATTCTATTCTCAAGAAGAACAATTAGATTTTATTTATGAAAATCAGCCAAAAATAGTAGCTATCTATACCAATTTAATGACCAAGATCAACGTTATTAAACTTGTTAAGTTTCTTAAAACTGATACAAAATATGGCTTTCCAAAAATTATTTTAGGCGGACCAGACATCACCTACAATTGCGAAAATTATCTAAAAACTGGTGCTGACTTTTTGGTCATTGGCGAAGGAGAACAAACCACATTAGAACTCTATAACACCCTAATCAACAAAGAAGACTATAGTTCTGTTAATGGGATTGCTTATTTAGAAAACGAAAAGGTAGTGAAGACACCTCCTAGTCAAAAAATTAAAGACCTATCGGAACTTCCATTTCCAAATAGAGCTGCAATTCCTGTAGAAAAGTATTTAGATACATGGAAAACCAATCATGGGATGAGTTCTATGACGGTGAGTACACAACGCGGTTGCCCTTATACTTGCAAATGGTGTAGTACGGCTGTTTATGGACAGAGTTACAGAAGACGACCAGCAGATTTAGTAGCCAAAGAGTTAGGTCTATTGAAAGAGAATTATAATCCAGATAGCGTTTGGTTTGTAGATGATGTATTTACGGTGAGCCACAAATGGATTAAAAGCTTTTATGAAGAAGTTACAAAACAAGATGCCATTATCCCTTTTGAATGTATTACCAGAGCAGAGCGATTAAATGACGAGATTCTTCAACTATTAAAAGAAGCAGGATGTTATCGCATTTGGATAGGTGCCGAAAGTGGATCTCAAAAAATCCTTGATGCTATGGACAGACGCGTAGAGGTTGATGTTGTTAAAGAGGCCATACAAAAGACAACTAATTTAGGTATAGAAACGGGCACATTCATCATGGTTGGTTATCCCGGTGAAGACGAAAAAGATATTGAAGAAACGATTACCTATCTAAAAGAGGCTAATCCAACACATTTTACAATTACAGTAGCATACCCAATAAAAGGCACATCGCTGTATAATGAGATTGAAGATAAAATTACTGTACAGCCTAATTGGGAAACCTCAACAGACCGAGATATTGATTTTAAAAGAAGGTATTCTAGGAGGTTTTATGATTATGCTGTACGGAGGATTGTGAATGAGGTCAATTATCATAGAGAAATTACAAAAACAAAAGACCTCAACCTAAAAAAAGCCATTAGCTATAAAATCAAATCTATTGTAGCAAATGGATATATGACCTTCATTAAATGATATGATTCACCTCGGCACACGACAAAATTACAATCTAACTGTCTATGGTATAACCATATTATTTTTTGTACTGAGCTTGTGGGGCATAATGAATCATGAGTTGTGGCTAGACGAAGCACATCATTATCTGCTTGCTCGAGATAGTAGTTCCTTTAGTGACCTTTTAATTAATACACGATATGAAGGTCATCCTATTCTATGGAATTTAATACTCCATTGGATAACAAGATTGACTACAAACCCCATCTGGATGCAACTATTGCATATCAGTATTATGACACTTACCGTAGGTGTGTTCTTAAAAAAAGCACCGTTTTCTTGGATCTTTAAGCTCCTCTTTATTTTCGGTTACTTTATGTTTTATGAGTATAACATAATAAGTAGAAACTATAATCTTGGAGTTCTTTTTATATTCTTAGCCTGTAGTTTGTATAATAAAAGAACTACAAGGTTTATACTCATATCTGCATTACTTGGGTTTGCAAGTAATAGCCATGCGGTCTTCTTAATCCTTGCTAGCTCTATTATGCTTTTGATTGTATTTGAACGTTTTCAAACAGAAAAATTAAACCTTTCAAAAAATACTTGGATAGGAATAGGGGTATTTGGATCATTAGCACTATTAAGTTTATATCAAATTATCCCTCCTTCCGATACGTCTTTTTTTGATCGTGGAGAGCAGCTTTCTTTATTTCAAAAAGCAGGAAAAAGCATTACCCCCTTTTTTAAAAGTCTATTTCTACTTCCAGATGTAACCCTAGATCATTTTTGGAATAGTCATATTCTCGTCAATCACAGTAAATCAATAGCTGCAATAGTAGCAATGGGAAGTTTAAGCATTCCTTATCTCCTTTTTTATAAGAATCGAAGTCTCTTGCTCTATATGTACTTCGGTATTTTTGCAACAGCTGGTTTTTTCTTTATTACTATGATGAATGCCACAAGGTATTATGGCGTTCTATATCTATTTTTAATAACCGCACTTTGGTTTGAGCACTATAGAGCTTCATCAGGCTCAGAATTAAGAACCAAAAAAAGCTTTTCATTTTTAAAAAAAATACGTTTTCCAATCATTTACACAATATTAGGCTTACACTTTATTTCAGGGATATACGCCTTTACTATGGATATCTCAAGACCATTTACAACTGCTGAACAGACTTTTGAATACTTAAAGGAAAATCATCTCCTTGAAAAAACAATTGCTACAAAAGCATGTAATGGCACGCCTTTAAGTGCATATATAGACAAGCCTATTTATTTTACTACTTCTAATAGTTTTGAAAGTTTTTGCCATTTTAACAGACCGTCTTTGCAGTATGAAGAAGGAAATACATCGTCATTAAAATCCATTAAACAGTTGTTAAAGGATGAAGCTGATTCCATTATATTTATAACCTATGAGCCTTTTTTTGATAGCGCTCAAAACAAGGTTTGGTTATTAGAAGACAAGGAACTTAAAGTAACGTATTTAACACAATTTACAGGCAGTATTATTAAAAAAGGAAACCATTATCTCTATGAAATTTCGAGTCATTAATTTCTTTTTTAAAAGCACATTTAAAGTAATGGTTTTTGTGCTATTTGTTTCGTGCAACACTATGGACGACTCTAATATTATCCATTTAAAATGGAATACGTCTTATGAAGAAGATAGTCTTGAAAAAAATAAAGCAGGGCTTACCTGGGCACTTTCATTCTTGGGCTCTGATATTGCAATAGATAGTACTTTAACTGGTGTAACAGATACTTTAAATGTTATTCGATTAGATGTTTCTAAAGTGGGCTTCTCTAAAAAAGCCATTGGGCATTTACAATCGCTTAATACTGCTATTCAACAATCTGAAGAATACAAAAAGAAAGGCAATATAGATTTAGGGAGATATATAGCACTTACGATTGGTAGCCCAAATCATTATTACAAAATTGCTGAGCTTCCGTCACGGTTATCTGATTTTCAATCTAACTATACCTTCGATACGCTTACTGCCTATATAAATAATAGCAGTATTTCTAAAGTAGATAGGGAAATTCAATATTCTATTAAGAATGACCGTTATCAGCGTGCATTTATCTCTGCTGAAAAAGATTCAACCACTGGTGAAATATATGAGTATGAAACCGTAGAAATAATGGCAAATGGGTTGTCTAAATTTGCTTTATACGATGTAGATGGCAATTTAAAAACTGTTGGTGATGAAAATGTCACTAGAGCAGGTAAGCCTGGTAAATGCATGTGGTGCCATGAATCTGCTATACAACCTCTTTTTAGAAAACAAATAGATCTTAAAAACCATCTCTCTTCAAGAGATTTTTTGGACTCCTTAAAAAGGTATGATCGAGAGCTTAAAGTCTATCAAGATACTGTGTGGCAAGATTCATTTATAAAAAATAGAAGGTTACACACAGAGATGGAACTCGCCTATATTACATTTATGGAACCTTCTGTAGAACAATTGGCTAATGAATGGGAGATTTCGCAAGAAGAAGTGCAGAAAAAACTAGCACATCTTAAACCACACCAACATGAAGAATTTGATTTTTTAGGCAAAGACTTATACCATAGAAAAGATGTCGACTCTCTTGCTCCTTTTCAAGTTATTGAAGTCCCAGAAAGTGTTAGAGAGGCTTCTAAAAATGAAGATATCATAGATTATATAAAGTAAATTCACTTCTTGAAAATGCCAAACTTAGGCAGGTAACCACTTTTTATAAAGGACCTTTTTCTCTTCTTCAGTAAAAAAATGATTCATATACTTAGACTCTAATTGTTCTTCTAAATACGCTTTTGAAAAACGAATGTGCGATTTAAAATCAGCATAGAGTTTGGCTCCTTTTTTAGTACTGGTAATATTGACATTATTTAGCTTAAAATTCTCAATACTGCAGAAATTTCCAATTAATTTTGATTTTAAGGTGTCGTCTAAATCATTTTTAAGTAACATGACATCTGTTTGATTACTGCTTAATGTTTTATAACCTTTCTGGCTATCGAAATCGAAATCATACACATCAATTCCTGTCCCATTTTTAAATTGAGAATCAAACCAATCTTTACAATACGAATGATCCAAATTTTTATGGAAAGCTCTTTCTAAATCTTGAAAACTTCCTTTAAAACGATGCGGAGGCATTCCCATATAAAGCTCAAATGCGTCAAAAAACGCCGACAGATTTCGTTCTATTGGATTTCGGAATAATGAAATCACTTTATATTTCCGTTGCTTCTCAAAAACATAGGTATGTAAGATAGGCACAGGGCTTCTGCTATTTGGGTACACTCCCTTTTCTTTACACAATGCTTTTGCTTGCATCTCTTCTGCTACACTTAGGGTGTGTACATGAAAGCTCGGTATGTTTGACTGCTTCTTTAAAGAATTGTACACACTAGAAGACCCTACTTTTGCCATCGTAAAAACCAATACAGGCTCTTCTTTACTTTGCCTTAATTGTTGCGTTTGTTGCCAAAGCACCCAACGATCTTTAATATGGTATTTTAAAAATGGTTTTATCACATTAATGGTCTAAGCTACTAATATCAATATACTTTAATGTAAACGCTCCCCTTCTAGAGTGATGGTCTGTTAAGAAGTATACTCTTGAGTTATTAACCAATACAGGTTTTTTCTTTAACGAGATTGTTTTTGTGATCATACGATTATCGATGTATAGTTGATGATCTTTTATGGTTACCGCTTCGGTATCAAAGCTTGTAACAGAGAAATCTGTCGCAATTGTTTCTTCACCATTTCGCCCAAGAGCTTTATAGGCAAGCTTTCCTTCTTCATTATAAAAATCATAGATCATAAAATGCTTTTTTTCTGATAACGCATACTGAGATATCTCGGGTGTTTTGCTCTTTAAAGAATTATAATAAAGTGGTGACATCAGTAAAAAAACAATTAAAACGTGTTTAATATAGAGCTTACCGCCAATCGAAACATACAAACTTATACTTAACAAAATAACCAACCATAATCTAGAAAACTGAATCACTAGAGGCATTC
The DNA here is from genome assembly GCF_046720935.1 of Winogradskyella sp. A3E31. NCBI lineage: Bacteria > Pseudomonadati > Bacteroidota > Flavobacteriia > Flavobacteriales > Flavobacteriaceae > Winogradskyella > Winogradskyella sp. A3E31. The sequence goes on along the minus strand of NZ_JBHNWH010000004.1, from coordinate 17,724 downwards.
CACCTAATTTATGAAAAGGAAAATTGCAGATAAGTAGAGTTACACCTAAAAGCATCAATTTATATTTCGTTTTAATAGCTGAAGAGAAAGCTACAAAAAGTGGAATGACCAATAATATTAAAGTATATGTTACTGTTCTACTTTGTATTAAAAACAGTGCCATTACCCAAATTGCTAGTAATGTGCTTATATTATTCTTTTTACGGAATGATATCCCAACGGCACTTCCTATTACTAAAGCTTTTACAATCCACATGAAAATATGGTGTACACGTTCGTTATCTATCCATACATTTGGATTATAATAAGCATCTTCTACAAAAAGTAGTTTAGAAAACACCTCAAGAGATTGATAGTTATACCTGTAGTCTATGGTTGTTTTACTTAAAAACGTATGTGGTAGTATATCCGTAAAATAAGATGCCCATAAAGTATATCCTGTAATGGAAATCCCCAAAAGCACTAACAAAAGTGTCGCACCAATACACAAAAGTATAGTCTTCCATCGTTTTTGAAATGCTAGAGGAATGCCATAAAAAGCAGGGAAGAATTTCAACAAGGCTGCAAACCCCAATAATAATGCTGTACCATATCGTTTTTGTCTTTCGAGGAAATAATATCCAGCTACTACTAAAAATAGAATCATAAAATACGATTGCCCGAATACTATATTATTTCTAATAGGCACATAAAAAAGTATAGGAATGATCAATAATAACCATTGTGAATTCTTTACTGTTTTCTTGGCTAATAGATAAAGCCCTATCAAAAAAAGTAAAATGCTAATACCATTAAAAATCAACTTTGCAACGTATGGATTTTCTATATATGCTAAAGGATAAAAAGCAGCTAAGGTAAAAGGGCTGTTGACATAAAAATCCACTAATTCATCTGTGTAACCTAACTCCCAGATATAAGTATTAAACGCATGGATATCAAAAATAACCGTCTCGGGCGCAATACCGTCGTGTAATAACCTTGCTGAAAAATAACTGTTTGAAAAATCATGCAAAGGAGCAGAAAAAGATACTACCAAAAAATAAAGACATAGAACAACTGTAGGTAACAGGTATATTAAAAGTGTTTTATTGCCTTTTGTAAATGTATTCATCGCTCACAAAAATAATCTTATTTACTTCAAGTTTTGTTAAAGAAAACTACTGCTATTAAATATGTAACTTTGTTTATCTTCATACACTTTAAAAGCGCTATAAAGAGTAGTATATCAATACATGATTAACAATAAAAAAGTAGTGGTTGTTTTACCTGCATACAATGCAGCATACACGCTTCAGCAAACCTATAATGAAATTCCTTTTGATATTGTAGATGATGTCATCTTAACGGATGATTATAGTACAGACAATACTGTTGAAATAGGGAAGTCTTTGGGCATAAAACACATTATTGTCCATCAGAAAAACAGAGGATACGGCGGAAATCAAAAAACATGTTACGATGAAGCGCTTAAACTCAAAGCTGATATTGTGATAATGCTACACCCAGATTATCAATACACACCAAAGCTCATTCCGTCTATGGTCTATCTTATTGCCAACGATGTGTATGATGTTGTACTAGGATCACGAATCTTAAACAAAGGTGCTCTTAAAGGTGGTATGCCGTTATACAAGTATATTGCGAATAGAATACTAACGCTTTTTCAAAATATATTGATGGGACAAAAATTGTCTGAGTACCATACCGGATATAGAGCATATAGCAAAGAAGCACTACGTTCTATTCCCTATAAAGACAACTCCGAAGATTTTGTTTTTGACAATCAGATTCTAGGGCAAGTATGTTATGCGGGTCTGCGAATAGGGGAAGTATCTTGCCCCACAAAGTATTTCCCAGAAGCCTCCTCTATCAATTTTTCTCGGAGTATAACCTATGGCTTAGGCGTTTTGGGAGTCTCAATAAGCTATTTTTTACATAAGAACACGTTTATAAAATCTAAGCTCTTTAAAGCCATACCATAATGCAATTGCACCATTACAAATTGCTGAATCGTGCTAAAACTGTGTCTCTATATGGTCTAGGTCAAGCCATTCCTATGGTAGCTCAACTTATAATTTCATTATTGATTATTAAAAAGTACTCAACGGCACTTTGGGGAGAATATGTTACTCTGTTATTGTGGGTTAATTTCATCATTATATTCTCTTATTTCGGTAACAAAAGTTATCTCTTAAAAGAGTTTAGCGAGCAACCTGGGAAAATCTATACAACGTGGTTATCTAATTTTTGTACGCGCTTTTTAGTGTTGCTTTTTATTGGACTGCTCGTCTTTTTTATTCCATTGTTTCACCCTTTTCTCATCCCAATCCTCATTTGGATGTTTCTTCTGTTTTACAACCAATCTTTTGAAGTGCTTATCCTCTATCAAAAAGATTTCAAATTCAATTTTTTTACAGAGCTTGTTCGTAATAGTGCTATTATAGGAATTGTCCTTTTTCTTCCAGAAGTTATTCAGTTAGAACTATTTCTATATGTTATCCTTGGAGGACTTTTCATTAAAACATTATGTTATACCGTGTATTACAGGAAGGTTCTTTTACACACCAAGGCTTCGTTAGATAAACAAAGCCTTTTGGCATCTTTACCTTTTCTAATCCCGATGGTTTTGGGAACATTAAGAACAAAAGTTGATAGTTACTACGGCACCATTTACTTTACCAAAGAAGATTTAAGCGAGTATCAAATCTTCATCAGTCTTATCTCCGTAGTACAATTAGGAGTTGCCTATATGATCAATCCTTTTATCAAGAATTTTTATAGGATTTCTAAGAAAACACGAATTATCTTAGAAAAACAGTTTTTTTATTTAGGTATTGGCTTGGGATCTATTGCTATAATTGCTATTTATTGTGTTATTAGTTATTTGTATCAATTTACCTTTAGTACAACAAGTTATATTTTAGGATATCTTTTTATGAGTACGTTATTTATACATGTTCTATTGATTAATGAATTCTATAAAAACAACAAACAAACTCAAGTTGCTTATATTACAGGTACTATTCTGCTCCTACAAATAATTTTTGGATATTTTATTATAGACACGTATCAATCCACAGGGGCATTGATTATAAAAGTAGCCGGACAATGTGTCGCTGTCTTTGCCTTATTAGCCATTAGAGAAAAGTTTATACGTTCATCCAATATAAGAACGTGATTATTGAAGTTATGCTTCATTTAACAAAATTTCTAGATTTTTTGTCATAAGGATTTAAATTAACTTTTTGATAATCATTTAAAAACAATAAATATTAAACTCTAATATCGATTTAAATTAAATTAGATGAAAAATTAGAATTGTGAAATACTTAAGGTTTTTAGTTTTAGTGCCTATATTAATGGCTTTTCAATGTGAAAGTGATGACCCACTTTCTTTTGACAGCCTCGAAGCAACTGGATTATTGGGTCGATGGGAAATCCAAGATGAAATCATTAATGGTGCTATTTCAGATATGATTCCAAAGTGTTGCGAATTTTTAGAATTCAATCCAGACGATAACATCAGAGATAATATAGGATTTTTGACCTATACAGATTCACAGGGTATAGTAAATGCTGGTGTTTTTGAAGTTGACTTTAACAACCAATCTATCTTATTTACTGATGATGAATCTGATGAATTTACATTTGAATTCGAAGTAGATGGTTCTCATCAAAATCTTACAATTGACTTTACTGAAGATGGAACAAATTATACACAGACCTGGGCTAAAATAGAATAAAAATAAAGCACAATAATGTGTGTAATTGCTTCGCCAGTTCACTTCGCTCGTGCTATTGCGAGTTAAAGCCTACTTACGAAAGTCTTCTCAGACTTTCTAACTTCCTGCCGGCAGGTAGGTCTGTGATTTATTTGCTAAATTTAGTGCTTAAACACGCAACGAAATCATACATTAGACCGTTTGAAATGATAAGGCATATATGTCAAAAAACAAAATCATCATATTTAACCCAAGAAGTGCCAATGCTAAGCATCGCATACCCAATTCTATCCTACAAGTTGGGGCTTCTATACATGGGATGTTTGATTATGTTTTTGTAGATGGCAATTTAGAAAAAGACCCATGGCAAAAAATTGTGTCTTATTTTAAAACTGGTGAGTTTAAGTATTTCTGTAGTACAGTGATGCCCGGTCCACAATTAAAACAAGCTATTCCCTTTACAAAACAAATAAAAGAAGAGTTCCCAGATACTATAACAATCTGGGGAGGTTATTTTGCATCAAACCAATACAAAGTTTCCATAGAAGCACCTTATGTTGATTATATTGTTAACGGGCCAGGAGATGTTACATTTCCTGAATTATTAAAGACCTTGGAAACAGGGAATTTGGATGCACTTCCTAACATTATGAATCTCATCTATCAAGAAGCAGATGGTACAATTATTCGCACTAAAAAAGAGAAGCTTCTCGATCAAGATACGTTGCCGCAATTACCATACATGCACCTCAACTCGTTTTATAATCTTGAGAATTATTTGAGTCGTACGTTTTTGGGGAGTAAAACATTCTCATACCATTCAAGCTTAGGTTGTCCTTTTACCTGTTCTTTCTGCGCTGTGGTTCCTATTTATAGTGGACGTTGGAAAGCGAAGTCTGCACAAACGGTTTATAATGATGTGAAGTACTTTAAGGATAATTATGGCATTGATGCTATAGAATTTCATGACAATAACTTCTTTACCTCTAGAAAACGTGTGGTTGAATTTTCAGAACTTATTAAAGATGATGGCATTACTTGGTGGGGAGAAGGCCGTATTGATACCATTAATAAATATTCGGACGAAGATCTGAAGCTTATGAAAGAAGCGGGTTGCAAGATGATTTTTTTAGGTGCTGAAACTGGCAATGATGAGATTCTGAAACAAATGAATAAAGGGGGGACGCAAACAGGTCAAGGCATCAAAGACTTTGCAGCACGGCTGCATGGTATAGGCATTATTCCTGAATTCTCTTTTGTGCTCGGTATGCCAGCTGATACTCCAGAGCAAGTGATGGAGCAGATAGAACAAGACATCAATTTTATTAAGGAGATAAAGGAAATAAATCCAGATGCCGAGATTATTATTTATCTATATAGTCCTGTAGCTACCGAAGGTTCAGAATTGTATGAGCAAATACAAAATGCGGGTTTTAGTTTTCCAAAACAATTAGAAGATTGGTTAGATCCTGCTTGGGAGAATTTCGATCTGCGAAAAAACCCATTAACTCCCTGGCTTACTCCAAAAATGGTGGATCGTATCATGAATTTTGAAACCGTACTCAATGGTTACTACCCTACGGCTTCAGATTTCAGAATTAAAGGAGTAAAGAAAAAATTACTCCGTGCCGTTTCAAAGCTTCGCTATACCTCTGGGATTTATAAGTACCCTTATGAAATCAAAGCTTTACATAAGATTTGGAAATACAGACAACCAGAAATTCAAGGGTTTTATTCAGAATGATTAGAAAACTACTTAAGAAATTAACACATCCCTTTTTAAAATACGGAACACAAAAGTATTTCTCAAAAGCTAGAAAGTATAAGTATGAAGGTATAGAAGTTATGGTGATGCCCGGTGTCTTTCCGCCGCATTATACATTGAGTACCAAGATTCTATTAGACTATTTAAAACAGCTCGATTTAAAAAACAAAACCGTTTTAGAATTGGGTTGCGGCTCTGGGATTATTTCACTCTTTGCAGCATCAAAAGAAGCTATTGTTACAGCTTCAGACATTAATACAGTGGCGTTGGAGGCGTTAGATGAAGCTAGTGAAAAGAACAGGTTACAATTAGAGATTATTAATTCTGATTTCTTCAATAACATAGCCAATCAAAGTTTCGACTATGTTATGATTAATCCACCATACTATCCTAAAAAGCCTAAAAACATAAAAGAGCAAGCTTGGTTTTGTGGAGAGGATTTTGAATATTTTAAAACCCTTTTCAAACAACTCTCACAACGACAAGATAAAACAGTACTTATGATTTTATCTCAAGATTGCGATATCGACACTATTAAAAACATCGCTTCCAAACATCAGTTTCAATTAGAGATAGAGTACGAACATTCAACTCTAGGTGAACGGAATTTTATTTTTAGACTAGTTGCCACAAGAAGTTAAATCTAACTTAATTTTTTAGCGTTTTGTTTAGTATATTGTGTGTTATAATATGAAAAACAACACTTTACCAATAGTAACCTTAAATCGTGGTCGGCACAGAAATGACCAACAGATTTTTTTAAGCTTTATTTATAATGAAGAGCTTATTAATAGAATTAGGGGTAATCTACCGGCAAGATGGAGCACCACTTTAAAAAAATGGTATGTAAAAAACACACCGTATAACTTAAAAGCTATTTATAAGGTATTGGGTACTCATACCACTCTAGATAACCAGCTAAACGGAGAGAGAATTATTGGCAAAAATACGGAAAGAGAAAACCGTAAACGCCAGCTTAATAACAATCAAAAGGAATTATTAAATGGGTTTTACAAATATCTGAAAGGCAAACGTTATAGTGAAAATACAGTAAAAGTTTACACCTTTTTTATAGCTGACTTTATAGAATTTCATAATAAAAAAACTGTAGATGCGCTTACCAATAGAGATGTAGAATTGTTTATCGAAGCTGTTTTTATAAAACGAAACTATAGTATAAGTACGCAGCGACAGTTTATTAGTGCACTTAAATTGTTTGTTGTATTTGAGCCGTTAACACTGATTGATAGTCTTGAATTGCAACGTCCTAAAAAAGACAAAAAACTGCCAACAGTTTTATCTCAAGTTGAAGTTATTGAATTGATTCGCGCTGCTAAAAATCTAAAGCACCGCGCTATTATTGCATTGTTATACTCTTCGGGGTTAAGAATAAGTGAGCTTCTTCAATTAAAAATTTCGGACATTAAAATAGAGCGCCGACAGATCATAGTAAAAAACAGCAAAGGGAGAAAAGACAGATATGTGACCCTTGCCGATAGTTTTCTACCGTTACTACAAAATTATCTTGTATCGTATAAACCCACCTACTATTTTATTGAAGGTGCTAATGGCAAAACCTATTCCGCAAGCAGTGTCCGTAAGTTTATTTATAAATACACCAAAGCTTGTGGCATATCGGTTAAAGTAACCCCTCATACGTTAAGGCATAGCTATGCCACACATCTATTGGAGCATGGAGTAGGTTTGAGACATATACAAGAACTTTTGGGGCATAGTAGACCCGAAACTACCATGATTTACACACATGTGACCCGAAAGGATTTATTAGAGATAAAGAGTCCATTAGATAATGCTATAGCGCAATTACAAAAAACCGATAAACAAGAACAAAAGTTCCTGTTATCCCGAAAATAGATTTGAATAAGTGGTATATTTATCCACATATAACTAGTTGTGTGTAAGTTAAAAATCAGAACGCTAAATGACAAAAACAGTTGAATTGAGAAACAAACCGGAATTAAAATTTATTCTGAATTCGGACGAATTTGATATCGTTGACAGTTCAGAACCGAAAAATAACGGAACTTACTCATACGCTGAAATAAAAAGTGCGGAACTGAATTCGGAACGGACTAATTGGCTGATTTCGACTTTAAGCATAATAGTCGACTTTTTAACTGGAAGTGGAAATGGAGGGAAATTCAAAACCAAAGCAAACTTAATTCTGAAAACGGAAAAGCGGAATTTCAAAATATGGCTGAACGATGCGGATTATGGAAAAGCGGAAAAAATAACTGAATTGTTAAATAATAAAAAAACCTACACACAACAACGGCTATAGTTCATTACGGCGGAATTTCCTATCGGAAATTCCCTGTGTGCTTGCTATCTTTGGTTTACGGCGGAATAGTTCTGCCGAACCATTCCGCAACGAAACCATAGCCAAGACCGTTGCCAGTAATTTGAGAAAAACAGCATATTTAGACAATAATATTTTCGTTGACATTGAACAAAATTCATTGTCGATTAACAACTTATTGGAAAATATTGACCAAAATTTAACTGACTTTTTTTATTCAGCATCGCATCTTCAAGAGGCGAATGAAATGACTGCCGAAACAAAAGACGAACTGAATAATAGACTTATAAAACGTTTTCAAACAATATCTTCAGTAACAAATAATAACTATTTATTTCAAGAACTTCCATCAAATAAAGTCCATAAATTAAAAGAAAAACCTAGCGTAGTTTATAATACAATTAACGACGTTCCTTTCGCAAGAAATATGATGAAAGGAATGATGAGCACAGTAAGCGAAAAACAAAAAGCGGAATTTAGAAAACAACTGAACATAGACCCAATCCGAATTAATAATTATTCACCTAAAGAAGTTATTGAGCAAATTAACTCGAAAAGTGATTTAATGGGAGGATTTTCACTTGTTGGAATGATTGAAAAAGCGGTTGAACTTCATCCTCAAGGAAAAGAAATGGGACTACATAATCGGTTCGCTGGAATTTTTGAAATGTTAGATATGGTTGGATATTGGAAAGATAAATTCAATGACAAATCTAATTACGCTCGACTTTGGGATTCAAGCCACAGTCATTTCTCTAGTTACTGTGATTATTTTATATGTAATGACAAACGAACAAGAAATAAAGCAAAAGTAGTTTTTGAAATATATGGAATTGAAACTAAAGTATTAGATTCAAACGGAAAGGAATAAAAACTACTGGCAACAACGTGTATAATTAATGGCTAGTTCTCGCCTACTTACGAAAATCCTCGCGGATTTTCTATCTGGTTTTTATTTGCTAAATTAGGTGCACAAACACGCCACTAATCATACACAAAACCGTTATATGCAATTTGAAAATTCGATATAGATGAAAAGCTTTCTAACTACAATTTCACTATTTATCTTTTTCATAGGGAAAGCACAAACGTCAATCTCTGATGAAAAATCGACTGAAATTGATTATTACATAGAAAACATAATGTCGGAACAAAAAATTCCGGGATTAGCTTTAGCTATTACATATAATGGGAAAGTACTTAAAAAGGAAACTTATGGTTTATCAAGCATCGAGTATCAAGTCCCTGTAACTGACTCTTCCACTTTCTGGTTGGCATCCGTTTCCAAGCATTTCACCGCCACAGCCATCATGCAACTTTTTGAAAAAGGAATTCTCGATATAGATGACGACATTCACAAACATTTACCAGATGCACCTGATTATTGGAAAGGGGTTACTATTAAACATCTAATGACCCATACTTCAGGTCTTCCTGCTACAAGTAACGCTTCAGCTTGGAGAGACAGGTCTGCAAAAGGAACTTATAGCGCTGAACAAATTTATAAAAATGCGAAAAAAGATACTTTGGTATTCAATCCTGGAGAGGATTTTCTTTACAGTGATGAAGGCATATATTTATTAGGATATATAATCCATAAGGTTAGCGGAATGTCATTTAATGATTATATGGATAAAATGATTTTTAATCCATCAAGTATGCAATCTGCTTATATGATGGACCATTACAAAATTCATCCTAACCAAGTTGCTGGATATTCAATAAAAAATGGTGAGATTATTCCAGACAGAAATTCCTATCGCTTAATTGACACAGAACTTAATGCAGCAGGTGGAATCTATGCCACAATTGACGATATGATAAATTGGGAATATGCAATGACAAATAATTTACTACTTAAACAAAGCAGTAAGGATTTGATGTGGAGTTCTTATGAACTTAATAATGGTAATCCTTCTCATTATGGCTTTTGTTGGAACACTCAAGTAATTCAAAACAACAGAATCATTTATCATCCAGGAGTAGCTGGAACAGAATATTTACGTTTTGTAGACGATAAGGTTAGTATTATTATTTTAACAAATCAAGCAAAATACGAAAGAGCAATCTCTCAAAGAATTGCTGAAATTATAAATGTTTCGCCCAATATTTCTGAAAAAGATATCAAAACAGGAACCGTTATTAGTTCAGTGCCAGAAGAGAAAGATATAGAAATGTTCGTCGGAAAATTTGAGTTTTTACCCAACGAAAACTTTTATTCAGAAGATAATTTTATTGTAGATATTGTGCTAAACAAAAAAGAGCTTTGGATTGAGTATCCTACTAAAAACAATTATAGAGAACGATTTAAACTAGCCAAATTGGAAAATGGTAGGTGGATTCAACTATCGTGGTACCCTGCTTTTATAGAAATGAGTTTTGAAATTGCCCACAATAACGATGAGATTACATTTAAAGTCTATGAAGATTATGACAATGGTTATGATATACACGTCGGGGAATTGAAAAAAGTCAACTGATTTTAAACCTAAATGAAAACTGCATATAACAATTTATAACCGCAATTACGGCGGATTCGACTACGTCCGAATCCACTCGGAATTGCTAAAGTCTGTGCCAAACCGAAAATTAACTTATATTAACCCGTAACTGACGGTTATACGAGACCGTTGTGCATAATATGAAAAAAACACTTCTGCTAACAGTATCAATTCTAATTTTGCAGATTTTCTTCTCTTGCAAATCGCAATATTCTACTGCAGAATTGAATACAAACTTCACGCAAACAGAGATAGCGGATTTGAAACTGATATCCGAATTTTTCAAAGACGAAATGTGTTTGCATATGGATTCTGATTTTAGAACCTGCTACGAAAGAACACCGCACGAGTATTTGTTGGCAACTGGAAATGGATTTTGGACAAACATAGATTTTGAAGAACAAAAAGAACTTTACAAAAGAATTTCCAAATCAACATTTGATGCAATCTGGATGTTTTGTGAATCGACATTTTATCCAAGCAAAACAAAAGCTGATGAACTTTGCGCAGTCGCCAACGGTCGATATCAAGAATATTTAACTGATTTGGGAAAAACTAATCCAAGAATTGCCGAATATGCCGAACGCATCCAAGCGTCAGGCGATTTTAGTGGTTTGGACATTCAATATTGGCAGGTACTTAAAGAGAAAAAATCATTTGATTTAGATGACCCGAACATCCAACTGATTTTGGCAATTCATTATTTATCTATGAATGACCAAGCTAAAAGAAACGCTGAATTAATTGAGAAACGCACAGTAAAATTCGAATAAATACTATGCACAACAAAGGCTATACGCAATTGCTGGGTCGTCGCCCATCCAAAAATTCCTCGCGAAATTTTCTACGGTTTGAGTATATTTGGAAAAACAGGCTGAAACCACGCAACTGCGCATAGCCGAAACCGTTAGGCACAATTAAAACCCAAAACCGAAATGAAAATCACAATAAAATTATTGGCATTAATTTTTGCAAACTTTCTGTTCAGTCAAGAAAAATCTTTAAATATATCAATCGAAATCGTAACAGATGAAAAAATTGAATCAATCAATTTTCAAAATTTCAGAGGAAATATATCATACGATTTTACTAAAGACAGTGAATTGAAGTTTAATAATGAACTAACTGAAGAATATTTTTTTAATATTAAAACCAAAGATTCTTTGTACAAAGAAAGAGTCTGGTTAGACAAAGGGAATTTAAAAGTAGATTTGTCTCTTAAATCTCAAGAAGTAATAATTAATGTAAAGGGTTCTGAAATTTTTAATAAAATTCACGAATACAAAAAAGAATTTGAAAATCTTAATTCAGCAAATGCAACTGATGCAGAAATAAGTAAGTTTTTATTTGAGCAACTTAATAAAAACATTGATAATCCTTTCTCATATATGATTGGATTAAATATTATGTTCAAAAATCAAAACAATCGAGAGATACTTTCACAACTGATGAATATAATAAATTCACAACCTGAAAGCTTAAAAAGCCATTACACTTCTGGATTGCTAATTAAAACACTAAAATCAAAATTAAATAGCGGGAATATCAAACTATCAGATTTTACATTTTTAGACCAAAAAAATAATGAGCAAAACATTTCTATTGAGGAAAATGAATATTTATTGCTTGACTTTTGGCATACAGCTTGCCCACCGTGTATTAAAGACCATATAGAAATTAAAGCATTGACAGAAGATTTTAAAAAAAGTGAAACTAAAATAGTTAGTTTGTCAAGCGACCAAACAAATAGAATTGAAACGTGGAAAAAATATCTAGACGCAAAAAAACTTCCTTGGACGAATTACATTGAAAAAGAGAATAATAGTTTAACAGATAATTTAGCAATCCGAATTTTTCCAACGTATATATTGCTTGATAAGAAAAATAATATTGTTACTTACACAAATTCCTTGTCAGATATAAAAACTAAACTAGGAATTAAATAACTGTGCCTAACAACGGCTATAATTCATTGCGGTTGAATTCCTAATCGGAATTCAACGCTAATTCGCTATCTTTGGGCTACGGCGGAAAGAATCCTACAGATTTTTCCGCAACGAAATCATAGCCCAAACCGTTGTAACCAATGAGAGAAACGAATGAGTAAAGAAGATTGGTATAGAAATATTGAATGGAATGACCAAATTGAATCTGAATTTGAATCTCGCCTAAAACGGTCGCGTGGGAATTACCACAAAGCTCAATATTTGAGAATTCAAGCGAGTTATTTACTCGATTCCAAAAAAAGTAAACTTCAAGAAAAAGGAGTCGAATATATGGAACGTCTTATAAAGGATTATCCTGAAGAAAAATTTAGCACAATACACGGAATTGAACAATTGGGAGATTTTTACTTAAAAAACAAATCATTTGACAAAGCCGAAAAACACTTTAGAAAAGTGACTGAATATTATTATGCCGAAACTCGAAGTGGAACTTCTGGATTAGCCGATTTAAAACTCTGTGAAACTATTTTAAAATCTGAACAAACCGAAAAGTTTGAGGAAGCTTACGAAATGGCAACTGAAAAATTTGACGCAACTGATGGAAGTCTAATGATGAACAGTGACAAATATTATTACGCTGACTTAATGGCTAACCTCTGTTATAAAATGAATCGGAAAAATGAAGCGACTGAATTTGCTCAATCTGCAATGGAATTGTCTAAAATAACGGAACCTCAATTCAATAGACATAAAACAGTTGGAATAGTAAAAGTCGTAAAAGAAAAAATAGAACGACTGAAAAAAATAATGGAATAAATCACTGGTTACAACAATGTATAAAAATAATGCTAAATTAGTTGCTTAATCAAAGGTTAGTGCTCTTTTGTTACGTTTGAATTTCCTGCGGAAATTCCTCGCACACAAAACCGCACTATTCTTATACGAGACCGTTGTAACACATTTAAAAAAACAATATTGCCTAAAATAAACAGACTGAAAGGATTGCCGAATACTATAACTCAACAGTTTTTCAGTACGACTTTTTATTATAGTAAAGGATATATGGCTGATTGGGTTTTCAACGCTGCATCTGAAAAAAATGTAAGTGAATTAACAATTGACTTTTGGAATAATACAATTACACCGAATGAACTCGAAATAAAACCAATCTTAAAACAATTACCAAGATTAAAAGAGACTGTACATAAAACATTAAAGAGTCAAAATTTCGAACCTGATTTTATAACAAAAGGTTTTATGAAAATCAGAATGGGTAAAACTGGATATCGATATTTGGATTGTAAAACGATATTAATTGACAAGAATGGAATTGAACACATTGGAAAAGAATATACTGAATCTGTTTATGAAGAAAATTTTAAAGTTTTTAGGACTAAAAAAGAATATTCTGAATTCAATAAAGACAATTTAAAAACACGTAATGAAAGTATACTTGAACGAATTAAAAATATATTCAGATAAAAAACGTGTTACAACAACGTATATAATTAATTGTTCGGTTCGAGTGTACTCGGAAAATTCCTGCGGAATTTTCCTATGGTTCGTTTCCTTTTACTAACTTAGACCTAGCCAACACAACTAATCATATACAATACCGTTACCCAACATTTGACACCAATTGAAAACTAGAACAAAATACATACTTCTGATTTCATCAATTATCGGATTTGCTTTACTGATTTTTAATTCAGTGAAAATGCAATATTGGAACAATGTGAAACTGGAAATGGACATTTCAAAAATCTTATTTCTTTTAGGGTTAACAAGTTTAGGTCTCTACTTTGTTATAAAAAATTGGAGAAAGGCACTGACTAAAATAATGATTTTAACATTCGGAATTTGTTTAGTGCTTAATCTATACGCAGTTTCTGAATATTATAAAATTAACAAAATTCAAAACACAATAGCAGAATATTACGAATTGAAAACTTGTGAAAAAATGGAAAATCGATTCGCAACCGACCTTAAAAACAATGAAATAAAATATTTTCAGTTCGGAATAGGAACGGATTTGGAATTACAACAAACTCTAAAAACTAAATACGGAATTGAAAGTTATGGAATGGGTTGTTTAGTGACATCCGAATTTGATTGCTATAATGAATTGGTCAATAATTATCTAAAAGAAAAATACGACGACGGAATAATTGACTATTAAAAAAAATAAAAACATTGGGTAACACCGTGTATAATTCATTGCTAGTTATAGCCTACTTACGAAAGTCCTCGCGGACTTTCTATTTGTGATTTATTTGCTAACTTTAGTGCTGAAACACGCAACGAAATCATACACTAGACCGTTACCCACAAGCTGAAAACCAGCCGCACATTTTAGCACTTTCGGTTTTTTCCGACACACAAATCCAACACTATAAAAACCAAAAGAGCTAAAATTTTCCCAACGCTTGAGAATTATGTATTTAAGTATTTGCTTAAATAAGAAATAATCATAACTTTGTTTTATGGAAAATAATTCTTGCATAAGACAACAAGCCGATATTGAACAAATAAACCGTTGTAAAGACACAGTTTCGGCATTAAACGAATCGTTCGACTATTTGGCAAATGGACTTTCATTAGTCGGAAATAGCGTTCGACTGAAAATACTTTACCTACTCTTTGAGGAAAAAAGACTTTGCGTTTGTGATTTGAGTGATATTCTTGGAATGAACATTTCTGCTATTTCCCAACACTTAAGGAAAATGAAAGACCGAAATCTATTAGAAACCGATAGAGAAGCTCAAACGATTTTTTACTCACTCACGGCTGAATACGAAAAATTACTAAATCCATTCTTTGAGATACTTGATAAAAACAAAATTTTAGAAACAATATGAAAAGTGAAAACAAATTAATTGGTGCAGGTTTGTTAACTGCAATTACAGCTTCCTTGTGTTGTATTACACCAGTTTTGGCTCTAATCGCAGGAACAAGCGGAATTGCTTCTGCATTTTCTTGGATTGAACCTTTTAGACCTTATTTAATCGGACTGACAATTTTAGTTCTTGGTTTTGCTTGGTATCAAAAACTAAAACCTCAAAAAGAAATTGACTGCGAATGTGAGACGGACGAAAAACCAAAATTTATTCAATCAAAAAAGTTTTTAGGAATCGTAACTGTATTTGCAATTGTAATGTTGGCTTTTCCATACTATTCAGGAATATTTTACCCAAATACAGACAAACAAATAATCGTAGTTGACAAATCGGACATTAAAACGACTGAATTTAAAATAAGTGGAATGACTTGTGCGAGTTGCGAAGAACACGTAAATCACGAAGTAAATAAGCTCAACGGAATTGTGAACTCAAAAGCGTCTTACGAAAATGGAAATGCAATCGTTGAATTTGACAAAACCAAAACCAACGAAACAGAAATCGAGAATGCAATAAACTCAACAGGTTATAAAGTAACCGATAAAAAAGAAAACTAATGGAAGTCAAATTAAAATCAGAAATCACTTGTCCTAATTGCGGACATAAAAAAGTAGAAGATATGCCAACAAACGCTTGTCAATTTTTCTACGAATGCGAGAACTGTAAAACGGTTTTGAAACCAAAAGAAGGAGATTGCTGTGTTTATTGCTCATACGGAACAGTTGCTTGTCCACCAATTCAAGAAAATAAAAGTTGTTGTTAAAAAGCCAACGCTAAAAGCCATACACATTTGCAATTCGCACCAACCAACACTCAAGCCCAAAATTGCAAAAGAGTATGTCTTTGCCAACGCTGAAAACCAAGCTGAACGGAATAAAGCCAGTGGGTAACAACGTATATAAAAAATAGCGGTTTAAGTGCTTAATCTAAAGTGATTTTTATAAATTTAACGTCAGTACCAAACCGAAAAGTTAGTGTGTAAAATCTGCTACTTTTCATATACAAGACCGTTACCCACAATATGAAAAAAACACTTTTGCTAATATTGACAATTTGTACAATCGGATTTTTAAAAGCCGAAACAACTCTGACTGCTCAATATCCAGACAAAATTAAATTCAAAGGAATAGAGTACAATCTAAATTCTAATCCTCTTGAAACCTATTTTGAAAAATATCCTGACAAAAGACCTCAAGGCGGAATAATGTCGACAGCTTTGTGGCGTGGATATGTGGCTCACTTTGAAATTATAGATGAACAATTATATGTGACAGATATCAAAATTGAAGTACCTGATAAAGACTCAAAAGAAAGTTATCCCTACAAATGGATTTCTGCTATTAAACAAGTTTTTCCAGGTGTAGAAAAAGTTAAAATCGATTGGTACACGGGAATTCTAATTTTACCACACGGAAAAATGGTTGAATATGTTCATATGGGATATGCTTCAACTTATAGCAAATATTGGCTTCTCGAAATCGAAAACGGAGATTTTAACGAAGCAAGAAAATACAAAAACAAAGAGTTCGTCCGATTTAAAAAGCGCCAATTCGAGGAATTTAAAAAGACGGAAGAATATAAAAAACTGCACAAAGAATTAAAGGAAAATGACGAATATGGAGATGAAAATTTTATAAAAACATTCATTGCTGATTTCGTCATTAATTATACATCCAAATTTCTGACAGATTAAAATACTGTGGGTAACAATGTGTATAATTCATTGTTAGTTAAAGCCTACTTACGAAAGTCCTCGCGGACTTTCTATCCGTGATTTATTTGCTAACTTTAGTGCTTAAACACGCAACGAAATCATACACTATACCGTTGTACACCATATGAAGAACGCATTCGTAATCATATTGACCTTAATCGGATTTTTAGCATTTGGACAAGAAAATAACGTTGACCGAATTGATAACGAAGTGAAATTCATAGAATCGGATTCCACGCTTAAGGAAACTGAATTTGATTGGGTTGAATTAACTGGAATCTCAACAGATGGTGGCGGAATTTTAAAAGTTTGGCAGAATGAAAAGCAGATTTGTAAAATAGTTGAGGAAATCGGACTTTCTTACGGTCGAATAAGGACAATTATTTATCTGAATGATGGAATCCCAATTAAGATAGTAGAAACGGAAGAAAATTTTGGTCACGAAAATGGAGAATTGAATTACAAAAAATTGAACAAGGTTTTTAGAGCAACTATTCACATATTTGATTGGGAAAATGACGAGAGCAAAATAGTTCAGACTGGAAAAAGAGTTTTAAGCGAAGGTTCGTGCTCAACTTTTGATTATGAACCCACAATTGAACGCGCGAAAAAAGCAATAACGGAATGAAAAAATACGGTGTACAACAATGTATAACCGCAATTACGGCGGATTCGACTACGTCCGAATCCACTCGGAATTGCTAAAGTCTGTCCTAAACCGAAAATTAACGCTTATAAACTCGTAACTGACGGTTATACGAGACCGTTGTGGTGCATATGAAAAAAACAGCATTTCTAATATTAATGACAATGACTTTTAATTCAGTTTCTGGTCAAAATTTAAATGGAAAATGGTTAC